>JAICXU010000215.1 GCA_025934595.1 Polyangiaceae bacterium
GGCGATTTTGAGCGTTGCGCCGAGCGGCTTCTTTCGATGGACATTTCCCGCAGAAATCGCGCTCTTCATGAGCTCCTCGCCCATCAACGCGGTCATCTTGCGATCGGTGCCCGTCGAGCGACGCGCCAGCGCGATGGCGGTCTCGATCTTCGCGATTCACCTCCTCGGTGACATGTGGTCGCCGCCGATCATCGGGCAGATCAGCGACATCACGAAGAGCATGCCTACCGCGATGCTGCTCATCCCATTCTTCTTCGCCCTCGCCGGCGTGCTTTGGTGGATGCGCAAACCGCCCGCGCGGCTTATGACTACCGCGTGAAGCGCGTCGTTCTCTTTTTCTCGCTTTCGCTCGTGGCGTGCGCCCATACCGCGACGCCTCCGCCGAAGCCGGTCGCGACCGCCACACCGGCGAGCAGCGCGCGTACGCCGAGCCATCCTGCGGACGACGACGCGCTCCACACGGACACCGATCTCCGCTTCCAAGGCATCTCCACCTCGCCGCCGCCGGAGTTCATCGAAGACGACTATGCGGGCGCGCTCGCGAAAGCGAAGGCGGCGCACCTTCCTCTCTTCGTCGATTCATGGGCGACGTGGTGCCACAGCTGCATGAGCATGAAGCAGTTCGTGTTCACGAGCCTCGCCGTCGCGCAGGAGACGCCGAAGTTCGTGTGGCTCTCGATCGACACGGAAAATACGAAAAATGCCGCGTTTTTGGCGAAATTTCCGAACGCGGCGATCCCGACGCTCCGCGTGATCGATCCCGACACCGAGACGGCGCGATGGACATGGGAAGGCACGATGACCGCGCCCGAGCTCGTCGCCGCCCTCGAGCATGCGCGCGGCGCGAAGCCGAGCGATCCGTCGACGGACCAGCAAAATCGCGACGCGAACGTGATGCGCCTCTACGACGAAAAAAAATTCGACGCATGTGCGAACGAGGCCGCCGAGAACGTCCACACGCTCGCGGGAACGCAACGCGTGGACATCGCGGTGATGGGAACGACGTGCGCGCTCGAGCTTCCGAAAACGGCACAGCAAAAATATTTGCCGACGCTCGTGAAGGAGCTCGCGGCGATCGTGAACGATCCGAACATTCGAATTTTGGCCGACGATCGATCCTCCGCCTACGAAGCGCTCGTCGACGCGGGCGAGGCGGCGGGCGAAAAGAACGCGGTCCACGAGAACGCGGTCGCGTGGGCGAAGTTCCTCGAAGGCGAGGCCGCGAAGGCGAAGACGCCGGCCGAGCGCGCCGTGTTCGATCCACATCGGCTCCTCGCCTACCTCGCGATGGGGGAGCCCGCGCGCGCCATTCCCATGCTCGAGCAAAGCCAAAGAGACTTTCCGAAGGACTTCAATCCGCCGGCGAGGCTCGCGCGCGCATACACGGAGCTCGGAAAATACGACGACGCGATCGCCGCGTCCGATCGCGCCCTCACGCTCGCGCAAGGACCACGCCGCGTGCGCATCGAGCTCGGGAAAGCCGACGCGCAGGACAAGAAGGGCGACAAGGTCGGCGAAAAGAAGACGCTCGAAGAGACGCTCGCGTTCATCGCCACGCTGCCCGCGGCGCAGACCTCGTCGAAGCTGAAAGCTGCCGTCGACGATCGATTGAAGAAGCTCGGCGCGAAAAAACCGTAGCCACGCTGCGTCTGGCGTTTGCGCGCTAGCACGACTCGGCCGTGAAGTTTGCGGGAATTTACGCCACGTTGCAGGCGAGCTGTCGTTGACCCCAGAGGTCCCCCCCTGCTACGAGCGGAGGCGCAGTTTTCCATCCTTCCGAGCTTACGTCCCCTCCCTTTCCATGCGTCCCCGCCCGTCCCGCTCATGTCGGTCTTGCCGCGCCTCGCGCGCGCGGGCCAAAGCGCGGGGAAATAAGACGTTTTTCGCGTTCGTCGCGATCATCGTCGCGTCGCTGACGCTGCTTTTCGTCTCGAGCCCCGCGACCGCGCAAACGCGAGGACGAAATCCCGCGGCGCCCCGTGCCCACGCAAATGCGGATGCAGGCGCGAGCGACGGAGGCGCAGCCAAGAACGATGGCGACGCGGGCGCGGCTCCTCCGACGCTCGACGTCGATGCGGGAGTTCCGACCTCGGGATCGCCGGACGCCGGCGTCGCGAGCTCGCTTCCCCTCGACGTCGCGCCGCAAGTTCGCGTGCCCGAGACCGAAGCCGAAAAGGCGGACGGAAGCCGCATCGCCGTCATCGAGGTCACCGGCAACCGGCGCGTCGCGCAAGACGACGTCACGAGCTACTTGAAGGAAAAAGTCGGCGACATTTTTCATCCGCAAAATCTCACCGACGACGTGCGCGCGCTCTGGGATGCGGGATTTTTCGACGACATCGAGGTCGATCTCAATCGCAAGGACGCGGGCGTCACGCTGCGATTTTTGGTGCGCGAGCGGCCCAACATCAAATCGGTCGAGTTCGAAGGCAACGAGGAGATCGAGAACGACAAGCTCCAAGAAGCGATCGAGGTGAAGCCGAACACGATCTTGAGCGTGCCGGCCGTGCGCCGCTCGGTCGACAAGATCAAGGACGCGTATTCGGAGAAGGGCTACTTCCTCGCCGACGTCGAGCAATCGATCGAGCCGCAGCGCGACAACGAGGTCATCGTCCGCTTCAAGATCACCGAGCACCAGCCGGTCACGGTGCGGCGCATCACGTTCATCGGCAACGAGCACGTCACCGACGCCGAGCTACGCGAAGGCATGCAGACCGGGCAATCGAGCTTCTTTTCGTTCGGAAGCGGCGGCCCCTATCGGCAAGACATCTTCGAGCGCGACGTGCTCCTCCTCTCCGCGCTCTATTACGATCGAGGCTATTTGAGCGTGCAGATCGGCACGCCGCGCGTGATGCTGACGCCGGATCGCGAGGGCATCGAGATCACGATCACGATCCACGAAGGCCCGCGTTTCAAGATTCGTCAGCTCCGCATCTACGAGAAAGACAACGACGGCAACGAAATCGAGCCGATCGGCGGGCGTCGCGCGCTGCGCCAGATGATCAACGCGAAGACCGGCGACTACTTCAATCGCGCCGAGATCGTGAAGGACCTCCAGTCCGTGCGCACGCTCTATCGCGACCACGGCTACTACTCGGTCGAGGCCGACCCCGAGACCGAGATCGACGCGGTCCATCAAGAAGTCGACATCGTCATACCGATCCACCGCGGGCCGCTCACGTACATCGAGCGCATCGAGGTGAAGGGCAACACGAAGACGCGCGACAAGGTCGTGCGCCGCGAAATGGAAATCGAAGAAGCGCAGCTCTACTCGGAGACGAAGATCGAGCAGAGCAAGCGCCGCATCACCGCGCTCGGCTATTTCGACAGAGTCGACGTCACGACCGAGCAAGGATCGGCGCCCGACAAAGTCATCCTCTACTTCGAGGTCTCGGAGCGTCCGACCGGCACGTTCCAAGTCGGCGCCGGCTTCTCGTCGGTCGAAAACTTCATCGCGACCGCACAGGTTCAACAAGCGAACCTCTTCGGAAATGGAACGTCGCTCGCGCTCCAAGCGCAGGTCTCTTCGCTGCGGCAGATCATCAGCTTGCGGTATTTCGAGCCGTATTTCCTCGATTCGGATTGGTCGATGAGCGCCGAGCTCTTCGATCAGCTCTACATTTTCCCCGACTTCGCGCGTCGCAGCTACGGCGGCTCGCTCACGTACGGTTACGCGCTCGTACAACCGTGGCTTCGTCTCTCGCTCACCGCGACGGCCGAGCACGACTCGGTCGACACGTCGGCGGTGAATACGTTCTTCGGGTACTCGAGCTCGCTCACGAATTTATTTCCGCGCTTGCCGCTCGCGAACTTGTTCAACGACGGTCGCACGTTCTCGCTGAGGCCCGCGCTCATTTACGACACGCGCGACAATCGCCTCTTTCCCACCGCCGGCGTGTATTTGCAGCTCTCCACGGAGTGGGCGAACTCGCTCATCGGCAGCGAGATCGAGTTCTTGCGCCATCGCTTCACGGGCCGTTTCTATTATCCGCTCGGCGGACAGACCCCTGGTCAACCGGGATCGGGCTTCGTCATCAAGCTGAACACCGAGGTCGGCTACATCACGAGCCCCTCGTCGCAAGGCGTGCCGATTTTCCAGCGCTTCTTCTTGGGCGGCATCTTGGACGTGCGCGGATTTTATCTCCGCAGCATCGGACCTCGCTTGCCGCTCAATCAATCGCTCGACGTGAACTCTCCGCCGATTTCGAACGGCGCGAACATCGGCGGTAACCTCGAGGCGTATTCGAATCTCGAGCTCGAGTTCCCGATCATCGACAAGGTCGGCATCCGCGGCGTCGTCTTCTACGACATGGGCAACGCGTGGAACACGGAAGATCAGTTTTGCCGCACGACGCCCGCGCCGCAGTTCGACAGGGTGGTCTCGCCGTGTTTCTCGGCGTCGTCGCTCCTGGATTTGCGCACGTCGACGGGCTTCGGCATTCGCTGGTTCTCCCCGCTCGGGCCGCTTCGTTTCGAATGGGGCTTCCCGCTCATGCCGCTTCCGTACGAGCAGCCGATGGACTTCGAGTTCACGATCGGAAACTTCTTCTGACGCGTCGCATGCGCTCCTCGATCGTCGTCCTCGCGCTTTTTGCCGGTGCGTGCGCGAAGTCCGACGGGCTCGGCGCCGACGACATCGCGAAGCTCGATATTCTCGGATCGCCCGCCGAGGTCGCGCCGCGCATTCGCAAAGCAGACGCGAAAGGCACGCGCATCTACGCGAGCTTCGCCAAGGACGCGTTCTTCGATCAGCTGCAGCTCGATTGGAACGGCTCGCAGGGACGCGCCGCACCGCAATGGATCGCGCTCGAAGCTTCGAAAGAGGTTACGAACGAGGAGCGGGCGCGGCTCGGCGCATCGCTGCACGGCGGTCTTCTTCCCGGTGACGCATGGATCTTCGGGCCGATTCGCATCGCGCTCAAGCAAAACGGATCGCTCGAAGGCACGATCGATCCGAAGCCGGGCGGTACGGCCAATCCTCTCTTCGAAAAACAGTCTTCGATCCTGATGCACGTGTTCGCGCACGCCGCGTTCGACGCTCCGCTCGGCGTGAGCGCCGAGGACATGCGCGATTTTTTCGGCGGAGGCTATCCAGTCGCGAGCCTCGCGAAGATCGATCCGGCGACGCCCTCGAGCAAAGCCGGAGCTCACGTCGTGTCCATTCTTCCGGGTGCGAGCGTAAACGCATCGAACATCGAGATCGCGGTCGATCAACCTGCCCTCCCGTTCGTGCGACTCGACTGGGAGGCTGCTCCGGACGGCAAGCTCGGCAAAGTCGTTCTCACCGAGACGTGGACCGGAGATCACAAAGCGTTCGACGCATGCATGCGCAAGCGATCTCTCCCGGAAGGCGCGCACCTCGATGTCGGCGGCACCGTCGGATCTTTGTCGGGAAGTCTGACCCGAGAAGCGTGGACGTCGTTCGTCGCGTCGCTCGACGCTTGCCGCTGAGCCGATTTGCGGCGATAGATTTCGTTCATGAAGAAGGATGCGCGTGTCGACGCATACATCGAGAAATCAGCTGGATTTGCGCGCCCGGTCCTGAAGGCGCTTCGCAGCGCGATTCACGAAGCGTGTCCCGACGTGGAAGAAAAAGTGCGCTGGGGCATGCCGAGCTTCGACGTGAATGGCGGCCCCGTTTGTCAGCTCGCCGCGTTCAAAGCGCATTGTCGTTTCATCTTCTGGAACACCGGCGGCATGGCCAACACGCCCGATGACATGTTCGGTCACATCACGAGCGAAAAGGACTTGCCGTCGAAGAAAGCGATCGTCGCGATCGTGAAGAAAGCGGCGGCCGCGCGCGCGCGCAAGACGAAAGAAAAAGCGAACGAAAAAAAATCGCCGATGCCGAAACGCGCCGCGAAGCCGATGCCGAAAATGCCCGCCGATCTGGGAGCGGCGCTCGCGAAGGACAAAAAAGCGAAAGCGGCGTTCGATGCGTTCTCACCGAGTCACAAGCGCGAGTACATCGAGTGGATCACGGACGCGAAACACGAAGCGACGCGCACGGCGCGAATTCAAAAAGCCATCGCGCAGTGCGCACAGAAGAAATCGCTGAATTGGAAGTACGCCTAGGCCGAGGTCGAGGGCTGGCTCCGTCTCACGCGTGCAAGAACTTGAACGCGTGATTCCACTTCCCGCTCCTGATGCCGTGATGCACCCAGACGATGCACATCGGCTCGAGATAGCGTGA
>JAICXU010000161.1 GCA_025934595.1 Polyangiaceae bacterium
AGATCTTTTTTGAGCTCCGAAGTGGCTGAAAAGCCGAGGGATCGTGCGATCGCGAGGAGCACGGCGTCGTCCGCGGGGATCGCGTGCGTTTGCTGTTGCGTCGCGAACTGGATGCGGTGCTCGAGCCGACGCAAGACGAGATAGGCATCCGCGATCTCGCGCGCTTCGCGCTCGGTCACGAGCCCCCGACCTCGGAGGCGTTGTAGCGCGTCGATCGTGTTCGACGCGCGCACCGCAGGCTCGCGTCCGCCCCAAATCAATTGGAGCGACTGCACGAAGAACTCGACCTCGCGGATCCCTCCGCGGCCGTGCTTGAGATCGATCTCGGGATCTTGGCTGATCTCGACGCGCGCGCGTTGCAAGAGGCTCGTCATCTCCGTGGCGATCGCCGGATTCACCTCGCGACGCCACACGAACGGCACGAGCGTCTCGAGCACGCGCGCACCGAGATCGAGATCGCCGGCCACGGGACGCGCGCGTACGAGCGCGGCGCGTTCCCACGTTCGTCCCCACGATTCGTAATAGCGCTCCATCGCCGCATGCGAGTTCACGAGCGGACCGCGCGAGCCTTCGGGCCGCAATCGAAGATCGACGCGCCACACGACACCGTCGGCGGTCGCTTCGTCGAGCGTCGCCGTCATGCGTTGCGCGATGCGCGTGTAGAGCTCGTGCGCGGTGACGTCACGCGCATGCGATTCGTCGTTGTCGTACGCGATGAGGAGATCGACGTCGCTCCCCGCATTGAGCTCGCGGCCGCCGAGCTTGCCCATGCCGATCACGACCAGGGAATTTTTCTCCGGTGCTCCGAAACGCGCATGCGCCCACGATGTCGCTTCACGCAGCGCCGACTCGATGCACGTGTCGGCGAGATCCGAGAGCTCGCGCGCGGTCACGTCGACGTCGGCGGTGGCGTCGGGCAAGAGCTCGCGCGCGGCGATGCGGATTTTTTCTCGAAACGCGAATCGCCGTAATTTTCCCTGGAAATCGACGTCGTCGATCGCGGGAGCGAGCGCGCGATACGCACGCGCATCGCGTTTTTTTTGGCTCTTCAGACTTTGGGCGACGGCTCGTAGCTCGCCAGGTCGAGCTTCGAGAAGCGGCGCCATCGCCGGATACGCGCTCGAGAGCGTCGCTGCGAGATCGAGCGGTTTCTCGCCGCGGGTCACACGGAGGGTCCCCACAGACGAAACGTCATGACCACGAACCAATCGAAGAGCGCGTGCGAAATGATCGCGGGCGCGAGACGGCCCGTCCATCGCGTGACAGCGCCCCACACGAGCCCGCAGCCGAGCGCCGCGAAAACCACGAGCGGATTGAGACCCGCTTTCGGATCCGCGAGCATCCACATCGTCGGCAGGTGCACGAGAGAATAGAGCAGCGCCGAGAAGATCCACGCGCGGCGCGAGCCGAGCATTTCGGCGAAGAGCGTCGTCACGAGACCGCGCCACAAAACTTCTTCGGCGATCGCGATGATGCAGATGAACGCGCTCACATAAAAAACTTTTTCACGGAGCGCCGTCGGATCTCCGATTTGCAGATACGTGCGTGCAAGCCATCCGACGCGCGGGCTGGCCTCGGGGATGACGAATCGCGTGAAGAGGTACGCGCAGCCGAACAGAAATCCACCCGCGACGAATCCTCGCGTGAAGTCGCCGCTTTTCGGAAGGAGCCATTCCCGGAGCTCGCCGTCCCGCCACGCGCGAATCGCCCCTGCGATGGCGAGCGCGCACGTGACGCCCCCGTAAATCGCGACGAGACCCACGGATCCCGCGTACGTGCTCCTGAACGCGAAGCCAGCGGCGGCAGCGACCGCCGACGTGATCACGACGAGCCACGCGAGTTGATAGCGGTCGCCCAGAATGCCCATCGCCTATCCCAATACCGCAAAATGCGGCTCGTTCGGCATGGACGTTTTCGTGCGCCTCATGGATACTCGCGAAAAATCATGGTGAGCCGCTTCGACTCGTCGTTCGATCTCTCCTCGCTCCGCCGCATCTTTCTCGCAATCTTGGTCATTTTCGTCGTGCTCGTCGGCGGGTGCTCGTCGACGACGCGCATCGACGCGGGTCACGTCGGCATTCGCGTGAAGCTCGCCGGCACCGAGCGAGGCGTGCAGGACATGCCGGTCGTCACCGGATGGGTGTTCTTCAATCCGCTCACCGAGCAAATCATCATTTTCCCGACGAGCGTGCAGAACGTCGTGTGGACGGCGAGCGCGCACGAGGGTCGGTCCGTCGACGAATCGATCACGTTCTCGTCGAACGAAGGCGTGAACATCAACGCCGACATCGGTCTCTCCTTTCACATCGAGCCGACGCTCGCGCCGAAGCTTTATGGACGTTTTCGCCAGAACGATCTCGCGGTGCTCGCCGACGGCTACGTGCGCAACACGGTGCGCGAGGCCTTCAACGACGTCGGGTCACGCATGCCGGTACAAGACATCTACGGCAGCGGAAAATCGAAGATGCTGAACGACGTCGTCACGAACTGTCGCAACGTGCTCGGCAAGGACGGATTCGTGATCGATCAGCTCACGATCAACGGTGCGCTTCGTCTTCCGCAAAATGTGGCGGACGCGATCAACCGCGCGATGGAAGCGACGCAGAACGCGATTCAATCCGAGAACCGTGTTCGACAAGTGAAGGCCGAGGCCGAGCAAGCGATCACGCAAGCGCACGGCGCCGCGGAAGCCGCGCGTCAAAAAGCACAAGGCGACGGCGACGCGCTCCTCATCAAGGCGCGATCGGAAGCGAAGGCGAACGAGATCATCCGCCTCTCGACGACGCCCGCGGTCTTGCAATACCGCGCGATCCAAGCGTGGGACGGCAAGCTCCCGATGTATCAAGCCGGCGGCCAAGTTCCGATGCTCACGTACGATGTCTCGAAGCTCGGCAGCGGGCTCGACGAAGCGACGCGCCAGAAACGATTGAAGGAGCTGCTCGCGGAAGACAAAGCGCAGACCGACGTCGAGCTTCCTGCTCCGCCAGGGAGCACGACGCCGCCGCCGACACCGCCTCCTCCGCCTGCACCCTCGAAATAGGCGGGAAATTCCGGCGCGAAGTTCGACTTTGACGCCGCCCCCACGCCGGGCTATAGCGCTTTTGCGCTTGGGGACTCCTGCGCGGCGCCGCCCTGAACTTCGGTGGCGCCCCAGGAAACGAAACTTGGTCCTCGGAGCCGAGAGCCACGCAAATCTTGCGGCGGCCTTGCAAATGCCAGGGGACAGATGCCCGCGTGAGGGCACCCACAACTCGAAATGGAAGAAGCGAACATGACGTTCACAGAAGCCGCCGCGGAGGTCCTCCGTTCGGCCGGCAAACCGCTGCACTACAAAGAAATCACCGAGCTCGCGATCGAAAAAAATCTGCTGTCGCACGTCGGGAAAAGCCCCGAGGTGACGATGGGCGCGCGTCTCGCGGCTCTCCTCAAGAAAGAGGACAAGACCAATCCCATCATTCGCATCAAGCCCGGCGTCTTCGCGCTTCGGGAATGGGACGGCAAGAAGAAGGGCAAAAGCGAAGAAGCGTCGGATGACGCCGCCGAATCTTCGAGCGGAGAAATCAACGCGCTCGAGGTCGAAGCGGCCACGCGCGAATCATCGCCTCCTGCACGCACGTCTTCGTACAACGCGCTGCCGGGTGACGAAGAGGACGACGACGATCGCCCCATTTTATCGGGTGATGACGCGCATCGCGCCGATCTCGCCGCGCAAGGCGCCGATCTCTTCGAAGACGAAGACGACGACGATCAACCGATCTTCGGCGCACCGGCGACGGCGAGCGGCGGAGATCAGCCGCAACCCCAGGGCGAGGCCGGAATGCCGTTCGGCGAAGGCGGCGGACGTCGTCGCCGTCGTCGTCGCCGCCGTGGTCGCGGCGGTCAGGGACAAGATTTCGATCGCGCGTCGGCCCCTCGCGTGGGCAATGGCAGCATCGGTGGCGAAGGGCAAATTCAGCCGAATCCGATCATCGCGCTCGATGGCGAAGGCGCAGGCCTCGGCGAGCCGCGCGATCCGCTCGCGCCACCGCCGCGTCCGCAAATTCGCGATCGCTATCAGATCATGGGAGGCCAGGCTCCAACCGGCATCGACGTTCCGCTCGGTGAAGGCGACGAGCTCGCCGGCAAAGAGCTCTCGGAAGCGGCGCTCCTCGTGCTCGGCGCATTCGATCGCAATGGTGGTCCCGTCCAAATGCGCGCAGTCGTCGATGCGCTCATGCGACGCGGACGTTTGGCCGGCGATCCTGCCGTCGCTTCCGCGCAGCTCGGCGCGTCTCTCCGTGCGGACAATCTTCGTCGCGCCGCATCGGGAATTCGCCCGCGTTTTCGTTTCGCGAGCGGCGCACGTGTCGCGCTCACGGATTGGTCGCTCGGCGGAGACCTCGCGCGTCTCGAGCAAGAAGTGTGGATGTCGGTCGAGCGTTACAAAGAAGCGTCACGCCGCGCGATGCTCCGCAAGCTCCAAGAGCTGCCGGGTCATGCGCTCGTCGAGCTCTTGCTCCTCGGTCTCGAGCGCATCGGCATGACGCAAGTGAAGCCCGTGAAACGTGCGGGCTCACCAGGCGGCGAGGCGCATTTCCAAGCCGTGCATCGCACCGAAGGCACGAACGAGGAAATCAAAACCGCGATCGTCATTCGCAAAGACGGTCGCGAGATCGGACGCGAGCGCGTGAGTGATTTGCGCGGCGCGCTTCATCATTACGGACCGGCAACGGCAGGTTGGCTCCTCACGACGGGACAAGTCCTGTCCGGGGCCCGCGAGGAAGCATCGGCATCGCCCGCACCGCCGGTCGCGCTCTTCGACGGCGTCGGCATCGCGCGCCTCCTCGAGGAGCACGACGTGGCCGTCATTCGCACGCGCTTCCCGATCGCGATTCCCGATCTCGAATTGCTCGAATCGCTTCGCGGCCTGTAAGCGTCAGCCCGAGTTGTCGGCGCGCGATCGCGGGAAAATTGCCCCTTACAAGGGGGGTGGTACCCCCGTGCTTCGTATGTAAGACTCGACAAAGCCTCCGGATCTCGGGGCGAACCTCGTCACCTTTCGGCTCCCTCGCTGCGAATCCTTTTTGCATCGTAACGGGGGGGCGGTAGGTCGAGGGGCAGCCCAGAAACTGGTTTTCTCGATCGCATGCCGAAGACGATGGCCGACCTCGGAGTAGAAGAGCACCAACTGGGTCACCAGGTGGAGCTCCTCGTCGTCGACCTCTCTCGGGCGCGCGCGTTTTACGAAGGCGTACCGAGCGCTCGCCTTCTCGCACGCGTGCAGCTCTCGCGCGAAGGCGACTTGGCGAGCTGGGACGCGCTCCTCTCTCGTCTCGTGGGCGGAGATCACGCGAGCCTCGAGCGCGTTCGGCGCGCGATCATCACGCACGCACGCGCAGCGGCCGACGAAGGTCCGCTCACCGCGCCCGACGGTGTCGTCGCGGCGTTGGTCGTCGCCGTGAATCGTGAAAGCGGAGACGCATCGCTCGGCGAAACCTTCGCATCCACGCGCCCGGGAAAACGTACCGAGCACGCCTACGACGCATGCGCGCTCTACGATCTTCGTCTCGGTGAATCCGGGGTCGACCTTCGCATCCCGATGTTCGAAGCTTGCGTGCGCCTCGCGGCGGTCGCGAGCGCGGGGCCTTGGCCGTCGATCCGATTCGCGGAAGCGGCGAGCCACATCGGCGACACCGAGCTCGGGGGAACGTGGGCGCGCGAAGAAGAGTCCCGGTTTTTTCCCTATGGCATCGATTCGTCGGGCGGCGGCGCGAAGATGTCGCGCATCGCGCGCGAGCCTCTCGACGCGCTCGTCGCTCGCGATCCGCACGAGCTCGCATCCGCGATCGGTCGCGCCGATCGCGCGCACGGTCGGACGTACGGAGCCAAAGGCCAGCTCGACAAATTCATCGCCGACCTCGCGGATCTCCTCACGTCGAGCGGCGCGCTGGTGGTGGCGGCGACGTTGCCGGATCCGGACGCGGACGGGCCCAACGTCGAATCCCATCATCCGTCGGAGCGACCCTCGTCGATTCCCGTCGATTGGTCGCTTCCCGACATCGCCATCCAGCTCGCGGATCAATTCGAGCGCGGACAGATCAACGTGAGCCGCCTCCGGAACATGGTCTCGCGCGGTGGTGAGCCGGCCCTCGATGCGATCGGCGCGGAGATGCTGCGCGTGCCTCTGCACATCACGGCGAGCGCGGCCTATGCGGAGATCTTGGCGCGCAGCGGACGTCCTCGCGACGTGATTCGGCTCGTCACCTACTTCGCGATCACACCCGACCCCGACGGCGCCGCGCGATCCCTCAATGCGTGCGGCGCGCCGGAATTACCGGCGGTTTTGCGCGCGTGGCTCGAGGCGATGTTGCCCGCGGACGGCACGACCGCGCCGCTCGGCGACGATCCGAGCACGTCGAGCGCCGCGCGCTTGCAAGCGTGTGTGTCGTCGCTCGCACCGTATCCGCATCTTTATGCGGCGGTGCGACCGCTGCTCGTGCGCGTGAGCGAAGCGCCCACGCCGGCCAGCGGATAATCGAATTCGTCGAAAAATCGCGCGAATTTTGCGTGCATTCTACACGGGAATGACGCCGCGACGTTTTCTCGGTCGCTCGAGCTGCTTGTGACGTGAGACCTCGAGGCCCCAATAGATCGCGCGGCGCGTGTCGCGCGGATCGATGACGTCGTCGACGAGACCCCAGCCCGCGACTTTGTAGATGTCGATGTGCTTCTGGATTTGATCGACGATTTGCTTCTTCACTTCGGGCGGCGGATCTTGGCCGCCGAACAATTTCCGCGCCGCGATGCCGACCATGCCTTCGGCGCCCATCACGCTGATTTCTCCCGTGGGCCAGCTCACGATGAGATCGGGCTCGTACGCGCGACCGCACATCACGTAGTAACCGGCGCCGTACGCCTTGCGGACGACGACCGTGATCTTCGGCACGGTGGCCGCGCTCATCACGTGCAGCATCTTGGCGCCGTGGCGAATGATGCCTTCGTGCTCGACCTTACTGCCCACCATGAATCCGGGCACGTCCAT
>JAICXU010001154.1 GCA_025934595.1 Polyangiaceae bacterium
ACGAGTTCGATCCGACCGAGCAACGAACGCGGGCGAAGGAAGGCACGCCGACCATCGCGGAGGTCTGGCTTCCGCCGGCGCGCGAGGCGGTGCTCGATCGAAGCACGACGGCCCGTGCCCGCGTACGAATTCAGGACATCACCGATGCCATCGATCTACCGACGTTGCGCGCGCGGGCTCTCATCGACGACGTGACGAGCGGCCGCGCATTCTTCGGCGCCGACGGTTACTTGCCCGCGTATTACGAGGAGCTCGAATCGCTTTTCGCGTACGTCGATGCGGGCGCGATCGTCGTTCTCGAAGACCCCGCGCTCGTCACCGCGAACGTCCGCGCGGATTTCGAGCGCGCGACGGCCGAGGTCGAGCGAAAACAAAGGGAGCCTATTTTCCCGCGAAATTCGTTCTTCGTGCCGGAATCGACGGTGGTGCACGAGCTCGACGCCCGCCGCGTCGTCGCGCTGCATCGCACGCCGGTCGCGGGGAGCGCAGATGACGGGCTCGCGAAATTCGAAACGGCGACGAATGCGCTCGATCTCGCGTCCCGTGGTCACGAGGATCTCGCGCGCGCAGTCAAGGCGGCGCGATCGACGCAGGGCAAGACGGCGACGCTCTCGCCGCTCGTCCGACGCATTCATCATTTTCGTGCACACGGGCTCTCCGTGTTCATCGCTGCGCGGGCGCATACGCAAGCGGAGCGATTGACGGCGCTCCTCCGGCATCAAGGTGTCCCGTGTCGCGCGCGGCTCGAGCCGTTCGATCCTTCTTGGCTCTCGCAGCGAAGCGAGGACGCGCAGGTCGTCGTCGGTCCGCTCACGCAAGGCGTCGTGCTTCCTGCCGACGGCGTGGCGCTCGTCACGGAAGAAGAGGTCTTCGGCGCGCGCACGCATCGCCGTCGCGAGAAAAAGTCGAGCGCCGATCCGGCGCGTCCGTTCCTCGAAGATCTGCGTGCGCTCTCCGTCGGCGACTTCGTGGTGCATGCCGAGCACGGCATCGGAAAATATCTCGGGCTCATTCACAAGCAGGTCGGCGATCTCACCGTCGACTTGCTCGCGGTCGAGTACGGCGGCGGCGACAAGCTGTACTTGCCCGTCTACCGCCTCAATCAAATCCAGAAATATGCGGCCGGCGAAAACTCTGCCCCGAAGCTCGACCGGCTCGGCGGCTCGACGTTCGCGAAGACGAAATCGAAGGTAAAAAAAGCGGTTCGGCAGATGGCGGACGAGCTTTTGCGCTTGTACGCCGAGCGTCAAGCGCAGCCCGGTCACGCGCTCACGGAACAAGACGAGGACTATCGCGCGTTCGAAGCGATGTTCTCGTTCGACGAGACGCCCGATCAGGCGCGCGCGATCCACGACGTGAACAAGGATCTCGAATCCGACAAGCCGATGGATCGCCTCGTATGCGGCGACGTCGGCTTCGGCAAGACCGAGGTCGCGCTTCGAGCCGCGTTTCGTGTCGCGACGGGCGGCAAACAGGTCGCGCTCCTCTGTCCGACGACCGTG
>JAICXU010000524.1 GCA_025934595.1 Polyangiaceae bacterium
GCCGTGTGCTGCCGGCTCGTGGTCGCCCCGCCGATGAGCAGCGGCTTGTCGATGCCGCGACGTTGCATCTCTTGCGCGACGAACACCATCTCGTCGAGCGACGGCGTGATGAGACCCGAGAGACCGATGATGTCGGCCTTCTCGTCGATCGCCGTCGTGAGAATTTTGTCGCACGACACCATCACGCCGAGGTCGACGACCTCGTAGTTGTTGCAACCGAGCACGACGCCGACGATGTTCTTGCCGATGTCGTGCACGTCACCCTTGACGGTGGCCATCACGATCTTGCCTTGGGCACGGGCGCTCGATCCCTGCTTCGCCTTCTCCGCTTCCATGAACGGCATCAAAACCGCGACTGCGCGCTTCATCACGCGCGCGCTCTTCACGACCTGCGGCAAAAACATTTTTCCCGCGCCGAAGAGATCGCCGACGACTTTCATGCCATCCATGAGCGGGCCTTCGATGACGTCGAGCGGACGATTTGCCTTTTTTCTGGCCTCTTCGACGTCGGCCTCGATGAAATCGACGAGCCCGTGCACGAGCGCATGCGACAGTCGCGCTTCGACGGTGGCATCGCGCCACGCGAGATCGAGCTCCTTCTTTTTTCCTTTTCCCTTCACGCGCTCGCCGAGCTCCACCATGCGATCGGTGGCGTCGGGCCTGCGGTTGAAGAGGATGTCCTCGACATGCTCCTTCAATTCGGCGGGCAGATCTTCGTAGAGACCGAGCTGACCGGCGTTGACGATGCCCATGTCGAGGCCGGCTTTGATCGCGTGATAGAGGAACGCGGTGTGGATCGCTTCGCGCACGACGTTGTTGCCGCGGAACGAGAAGGACAGATTCGAGATGCCGCCGGAGATGCGCACGCCGGGGCATTGATCTTTGATGACGCGCGCGGCTTCGATGAAGCTCTTCGCGTATTCGCTGTGCTCTTCGATGCCGGTGGCGATGGCGAGCACGTTCGGGTCGAAGATGATGTCGGTGGGATCGAAGCCGATTTCCTCGGTCAAAATGCGATACGCGCGTTTGCAGATGTCGACCTTGCGCGCGGTGGTGTCGGCTTGGCCCGTTTCGTCGAACGCCATGACGACGACACCGGCACCGTACTTTTGGACGGTGCGCGCCTTCGCTTTGAAATCTTCTTCGCCTTCTTTGAGGCTGATCGAATTGACGACGCCTTTGCCTTGAATGCATTTGAGGCCGGCTTCGATGACCTTGAACTTCGAGCTGTCGACCATGATCGGCAGGCGCGCGATCTCGGGCTCGGTGGCGACGAGGTTCAAGAACGTCGTCATCGCCGCTTCGCCGTCGATCATGCCCTCGTCCATGTTGACGTCGAGGATGTTGGCGCCGCCGCGCACTTGATCGAGCGCGACCTCGAGCGCAGTCGTGAAGTCACCTTTGCGGATCAAGTCGGCAAACTTCGCCGAGCCGGTGATGTTCGTGCGCTCGCCGATCATCGTGAAGTTCGAATCGGGGCGAATCGTGAACGGCTCGAGACCGGAGAAGGTTGTATTCTGCAATCGTTCCGCCGCTGATTTCCGCTCGATTTCGCGCGGCTTCACGCCGTCGACGGCTTTTGCAATCGCGGCGATGTGATCGGGCGTGGTGCCGCAACAACCGCCGACGAGGTTCACGAAATTCGAGTCGGCGAACTCGCGGATGATCGCCGCCGTCTCTTTCGGCTCTTCGTCGTAACCGCCGAACGCGTTCGGCAAGCCCGCGTTGGGATACACACTGATCTTCGTGTCGGGCGCGGCCTGCACGAGCGCAGAGAGGAACGGACGCATCTCACGTCCGCCGAGCGCGCAGTTGAGACCCACCGTGAGCGGTTTCGCGTGCTTCACCGACGTCCAGAATGCGTCGACGGTCTGACCGGAGAGGGTGCGGCCGCTGCGATCGGTGATCGTGACCGAGATCATGACGGGGAGCTGCTTGAGACCTGCGTCGAACGCGTCGCGAATCGCGACGAGCGCGGCTTTCGCGTTCAGCGTGTCGAAGATCGTTTCGACGAGGAGCGCATCGACGCCGCCGTCGACGAGGCCACGCACTTGCTCGGCGTACGCGTCGCGCACTTGATCGAAGTTGCACCCGCGCTTGCTCGGATCGTTCACGTCCGGCGAGATCGAAAGCGTCTTGTTCATCGGCCCGATCGCGCCGAGCACGAAGCGCGGCTTCGCCGTATTTTTCTCGGTGAATTTGTCGGCGGCGGCGCGCGCAACTTTCGCGGCCTCGACATTGAGCTCGTACGCGATCGACTCGAGCGCGTAGTCGGCTTGCACGATCGACGTGCCGTTGAACGTGTTCGTCTCGATGCAATCGGCGCCGGCTTCCAGATACTGCTCGTGGATTTTCTGGATCATCGCCGGCTTCGTGAGGACGAAGAGATCGTTGTTTCCTTTGAGATCGTGCGAATGCTTCGCGAAGCGATCGCCGCGATAGTCGGCCTCGGTCGGCGACTCGCGCTGGATCATCGTGCCCATCGCGCCGTCGAGGACGACGATGCGCTCAGCCAAAATTTCTTCTAGTGTCTTCATGATGCGCGGTCCTTCGTGGCGATGAGCGTCACGACTTCGAGATGCGGCATGCGTTTTTCGCGCGACGTGATTTCGCACGAGACGACGGTGAGACGGGCGCCGCGGGAAAAACGGCGGAGCTCGGCGCAGGAAAACCCAGAGTGGGCGTGTCCGTAGCTCGCCGCCACCTCGGCGTGATCGTGCGCGCCGATGGTGACGGCCACGAGATCGCCGCCGGGCCGGAGCACGCGTGCCGCCTCCGAAAAAATCTTCTGCGGCGAGCCGGTATGCGGCAGCACGTTCAGGAGCAGCACGGTATCGAACGAGGCCGATTTCAGCGGTAAATCGTGCGCGTCAGCGACGACGAAAGACACGTTCTTCTGCTTCGCGAGGCGTCGCTTCGCCGCCGCGATCATCGCGTCACCGCGATCGACGCAGGTGTAGCTCTTCGATCGCGGGGCCACGATCTGCGCGATCGATCCATCGCCCGCACCGATGTCGAGCACGTCCCCCGCGCGCATCATCGCCGCGAATGCACGTGCCGTCGCTTCCCAGGTGCGACCCGGAGAATAGTGACGCTCCATTTCGCCCGCGAACGCGTCGGGAAATTTTTTGTTCGTGTTGCGCGCGGCGAGAAGGCTTTCGCATCGAGCAAGATCCGCCTCGAGCACGGAATCTTTCACGCCCTCCTCGATGACCTTCCACACGCGTTCGGCGGCCTTGGGCATGCCCTCGCGTTGCATGGAGTAAAAGGTGTGCGGTCCGTCGCGGCGATCGCGAAGCACGCCCGCCTCGCGCAGCTTTCCGAGATGCGTCGACACTCGCGACTGCGCCATCTCCGTGATCGCGACGATCTCGGCCACCGTCAGCTCGTGGCGCGAGAGCAGCGCCGCGAGACGCACGCGCGCGGGCTCCGCGAAGAGCGAGAAGAGGTCGGCGGTGAGAGCAAGGTTCGACATATCCGGATATCCGTATATGCGGATATCCCACGGGGAAGCCCTAAAATCAAGCCGATGAACCGCCAAGGCGCCAAGGTGAGGAGGGTAAAAACCAGATCTTTTCCTTGGCGTTCTCCGCGGCTTGGCGGTTCGTCTTCTTTTTGATCAGCCGCGAAAACGCAGGGCGCCGGGGATCACCTCGACGGATATGGGCAGGCCGCCGATGGGCTCGCCGTCGCAATCGAGCAAAAAGAGCTCGCGGGCGTCCTCGCTCTCGAGGTCCATGTCGATCTTCTCGCAGGAGA
>JAICXU010001124.1 GCA_025934595.1 Polyangiaceae bacterium
GTGGCAAAACTTCACGGAGCGAGGTTCACCGCCATGTTCACCGCAGATGCCCACCTTGAGCTCAGGGCGGACGCTCCGACCGGCAGTTACGGCAAATCCAATCAGCTTGCCGACGCCATTCCTGTCCAACACCTGGAACGGGTCGTCGGGAAGTATACCACGATCGACGTAATTCGGGAGGAACCGGCCCGCGTCATCTCGACTCAGGCCAAAGGTGGTTTGCGTTAAATCATTGGTACCGAATGAAAAGAACTCTGCGCTTCGTGCGATCTCGTCGGCGGTCAAAGCAGCGCGCGGCAGCTCGATCATGGTGCCAATGGCGTACGGCACCTCCTCACCCATTCCACCCAACACCTGCCTGGCAACCTCTTCCAAAATGGCGCGCTGGTTGTCGAATTCCGCAACCGTCGCGACCAACGGGATCATAATCTCAGGACGGACATCTATGCCTCTTCGTTTCGCTTTCACAGCGGCCTCAAATATTGCCCGGCCCTGCATTTCCGTGATTTCCGGGTAGGTAATACCCAGCCGGCATCCACGGTGCCCTAACATCGGGTTCGTTTCGCGCAAAGATTCGACAATTCGAGCGAGCTCGGCGCGCTGCAAACCGAGCGTGCGCGCGAGCAGCTTCGATTCTTCACCGCCGTGCGGCAGGAATTCGTGGAGCGGCGGATCCAGCAGCCTGATCGTTACAGGCAATCCATCCATCGCCTCGAAGATTCCATCGAAGTCCGAGCGCTGCATCGGCAACAACTTGGCGAGCGCGCGCCGTCGCCCGCTTTCTTCACGCGCGACGATCATCTCGCGCATCTGCGTGATGCGATCGCCCTCGAAGAACATGTGCTCCGTGCGGCACAACCCGATGCCTTCGGCACCGAAGCCGCGCGCGATGCGCGCGTCGTGCGGCGTGTCGGCGTTCGCGCGCACTTTGAGGCGACGCACCTCGTCCGCCCATCCGAGCAACCGGGCGAATGCGCGATACGACGGTGCATCCCGCTCCTGACGCGTGCCCCGAATCACTTGCACCACTTCACTCGGCGTCGTCGGCAGGTCGCCCTGGTAGACGCGGCCCGTCGCGCCGTCGACGGTAATCCAGTCGCCCTCGGAGACCGTGATGTTGCCGACGGTGAGCTTTCGATGCTCGGTATCGACGTGAATGTCTCTCGCGCCCACGACCGCCGTCTTCCCCATGCCGCGCGCGACGACGGCGGCGTGGCTCGTCATGCCGCCGCGCGCCGTGACCACCGCGCGTGCGGCGACGATGCCGTGAAAATCTTCCGGCGTCGTCTCGTCGCGCACCAGTATCACCTTCTGCCCCTCGTGCGCGCGACGCTCGGCGACGTCGGGATCGAATACCGCGATGCCGCTTGCCGCGCCGGGACTCGCCGGCAAGCCGGTGGCGATGGGTTTCGCTCGGACGGACGCGTCGATCACCGGGAAGAGAAGCTGATCGAGCTGATCGGGGGCGACGCGCTGCACCGCCTGCTGCGGCGTGATCACGCCTTCGTCCACCATGTCGGTGGCGATGCGCACCGCGGCCGCGGCCGTACGCTTGCCGGTGCGCGTCTGGAGCAGATACAAC
>JAICXU010000447.1 GCA_025934595.1 Polyangiaceae bacterium
CCTTTTGTCGATCGAACGCTTCACGACGGCCGTCTTTTTTCGCGACCATGGGCAAGACTTCTTCGACGCGCTCGTAGGTGGTGAACCTCTTCGCGCATTTTTCGCACTCGCGACGACGACGCGTGACGTCGCCCACGGTGGACAGCCGCGAGTCGGTGACCTTGCTTTCGAGGTGAGCGCAAAATGGGCAGCGCATGATCTTAACCGGCGTCTTCGATTTTTCCGATGCGGCGAACGTGCCGCTTGTCTCCGCTGAATGCGGTCGTCAAAAACGTCTTGACGATTTCCCACCCGAGACCGAAGCCGACGACGCGACCGCCGATGCAGAGCACGTTCGCGTCGTTGTGTTGGCGCGAATAGCGCGCAGTGAAGACGTCGGAGCAGTTGACGGCGCGAATGCCGGGGTGCCGATTCGCCGACATCGACATGCCGACGCCGGTGCCGCAGATCAAAATGCCTTTGTCGAAGCGGCCTTCGATGATGCCGCGCGCGACGGCGTGCGCGAAATCGGAGTAGTCGCACGACTCGGGCGAGTTCGTGCCGATGTCGGTGACGGTGTAGCCACCTTCGCGAAGGCCCTCGACCAATTCACGTTTCAAGTCGAAACCGCCGTGATCGGCGCCGAGGACGAGTCGTTCGCTCATTGTGCGTGAGGCCTCAGCTTTCGAAACGCGAAAAGATGAGCGAGCAGTTCGTGCCGCCGAAGCCGAACGAATTGTTGAGGGCGTGTTTCACGCGACGTTCACGCGCGGTATTCGCGACGTAGTCGAGCGTGCACTCGGGATCCTGATCGACGAGGTTGATCGTGGGCGCGACTTTTCCTTCTGCGACCGAGAGCACGCAGATCGCGCTTTCGACTGCGCCCGCTGCGCCGAGCAAATGGCCCATCGCCGATTTCGTGGAGCTCACCCAAAGTTTTTTCGAAGCCGCGTTGTCGCCGAAAACACCGAGAATCGCCTTGGATTCGTTGATGTCGCCGATCTGCGTGGAGGTGCCGTGCGCGTTCACGTAGTCGACTTGATCGGCCGGGACGCCGGCGTCTTTCAGCGCCATGCGCATCGAGCGCATCGGGCCTTCGAGGCTGGGTGACGTGAGGTGATAGGCGTCGCTCGAGGCGCCGTAGCCGGTGAGCTCGGCGTAGATTTTTGCGCCGCGCTTTTTTGCGTGCGTGAGCGACTCGAGCACCATGATGCCGGAGCCTTCGCCGCACACGAAACCGTCGCGCGCTTTGTCGAAGGGCCGGCTTGCGCGTGCGGGATCGTCGTTGCGCTTCGAGAGCGCCATCATCGCTTCGAATCCGCCGATGCAAACCGGCGTGATGGTGGCCTCCGATCCGCCCGCGAACATGACCTGCGCGCGGCCGCGACGAATCCATTCGGCGGCTTCACCGAGCGCATGGGCTCCACTCGAGCAAGCGCTCGTCGTGGCGAAGCTCGGGCCACGAAGACCGAGGCCCATCGAGATTTGTCCCGCCGCCATGTTCGCGATGATGCCGACGATGGCATACGCGCTGATCTTCGAGGAGCCTTTTTCCTGCAAGACCTCTTTCGTGCGCTCCAGAGTCTGAAGCCCTCCGAGACCGACGCCCACGAAGCAGCCGGCCTCGTCGCGCTCTTCATCGCTGAGCTCGAGCTTCGCGTCCTCGAGCGCCAGCTTCGCCGAGGCGAGCGCGAACGAGGTGAAGCGGTCCATCTCCTTCAGCTTCTTCTTCTCGATGAACCTGGTCGGCTCCCAGCCCTTGACCTCGCCGGCAATCTGAACCCGAAAATTCGAGGGATCAAATTGCGTGATGCGGCCGACACCACTCTCGCCAGCAAGCAGCCCGCGCCAAGACTCCTGCGTGCCGATACCCATCGGAGTGATGAGGCCCAAACCCGTGATAACTACGCGTTCCATGCGAGATTTGCGGGGTGTCTTAGTACGGTCGGGGTCGCATGTCGAGCCGGTTGGGCGTCATGAAACTGCCAGGATTTCGGCCCCACGACTCGAATTTGCCGCTGCCGCGGTCGGTCGTCCGGCAGTCCGTGGCCTCGTGAAACGAGGCGATACTCCTGCGATTTTGAACCCGCGTGCCGCGGGCGCGCGTTGCCGCTAGGCACTCATGGGGAGGCTCATTTTTCGAAGAAAAATGAGGGGCCGGGACGGCCCGCCAGAACGAAAGGCGAAGACGAAACGACGCTGCTTTGGGCGTGCGCGACCCCTCCGCGAGAGATCGCGACCCCGCTACTTCTTCGCGTGCTTCTCTACGTAGTCAATCGCGTCCTGGACCGTCCGGATCTTCTCGGTGTCCTCGTCCGGGATGTCGATCTCGAATGCTTCCTCGAAAGCGAGCACCAGCTCGACGAGTCCGAGCGAGTCGGCGCCGAGGTCGTCGATGAAGGACGACTCGGGCTTGATGTCCTTTTCGTCGACATCGAGCTGCTCTTTGATGATGCGCTTCACTTCCGCGGGAATGTCCTGAGCCATGCGTGCCTCGTATCAGAAATTGGAGAAAAGAACGAGCGCGCAAACTTGACGCGCGAAGAGGCTGGGGGCGCAAGCTGCGCCGAAGCTAAGGGCGGTTCTAGACGTACATCCCGCCGTTTACGCGGAGGACTTGGCCGGTGATGTAGCCGGCTTCGTCGCTCGCGAGGAAGACACATGCGGCCGCGATTTCCGCGGCCGATCCGATGCGGCCGAGCGGGATCATTTTGACGATCTGCTCTTTCATGGCCGGCGTCATCGATTGGGTCATGTCGGTGTCGATGAACCCGGGACCGAGCGCATTCACGGTGATGCCGCGCGATGCGTATTCGCGGGCGATGGATTTCGCAGCTCCGAGGAGCGCCGCTTTGCTGGCCGCGTACGCGGTTTGGCCGACGTTCCCCATTTCGGCGATGACGCTCGACATGAAGATCATCCTGCCGCCGGAGCGCTTCGGATCCGTCTTGCTCGGCCGCATCATGCTCTTCGAGAGCACGCGCGCGCACGTGAGCGTGCCGCGGAGGTTCGTCGAAAAAATCCTGTCGAGGTCTTCGTCTTTGACGCGGAGGAGGAGGCCGTCGATCGCGATGCCGGCGTTCGCGATCAAGATGTCGATGCGCCCATGTTTTTCGACGAGGCCCTCGAGCGCTTGCTCGGTCGCTTTCGTGTCCGCGACGTCGAAGCCGCAGATCTCCGCTTTCCCGCCGGCCTGCGTGATCGCGTCGGCGGCCGCTCGTGCGGCGTCTTCGCCGCGCACGTAGTTCACGATGACGGTCGCGCCCTGCGCCGCGAGCGCAGCGGCGCACGCGCGGCCGATGCCGCGAGAGCCTCCGGTGACGAGCGCTACTTTTCCGTCCAGTCGGAACATCGGGGAATCGGGTTCTCGCACGCCTCTACGCGCTTGTCACGTGCCCAAAAACGCGGCGACTTGGTCAATCGAAGCGGGGTCGCCTACGGGCAGCACCTTCAGCTCTTTCGCGACGCGTTTGCTCACGCCCGTGAGGACTTTTCCCGGACCGATCTCGAGCGCCTGCGTGACGCCGTGCTCGAACATGAAGCGCACCGATTCTTCCCAGCGTACGGCGCCGTCGACTTGGCGAACGAGCCGATCCTTTACTTGTGAAGCATCTTGATTCGGCTGTGCGTCGACGTTCGCGATGATGGGAAACGCGAGCGCGGAGATGCCGACCGACGACAGCTCTTTCTCCACGATTCGCGCGGCCGGCGCCATGAGCGAGCAATGGAACGGAGCGCTCACGTTCAGCGGGATCGCTTTTCCTTTTCGCGCCGACACGAGCTCGCTCGCGCGCGAAACCGCTCCCTTGTGACCTGCGATCACGATTTGTCCGGGCGCATTGAAGTTCGCGGGCGAAACGATCTCGCCGTCGATCGACGCTTCCTTGCAGATTTCGCGCACCGGATCCGGCTCGAGCCCCATCACGGCTGCCATCGCGCCGGTGCCGGCGGGCACGGCTTCTTGCATGGCGCGCCCGCGCGCGCGCACGAGGCGAACGGCGTCCGCGAGCGAAAGCGCGCCCGCGGCGACGAGCGCCGAGTATTCGCCGAGCGAGTGACCCGCCGCGAACGCGGGGCTCTGCAGGCTCGGAATTTTTTCGCGGAGCGCGGCGAGAACGGCGAGGCTCACGGTGACGATCGCCGGCTGCGTATTCGCGGTGAGGGTGAGCTCGTCGATCGGCCCGTCGAAGATCAGCTTCGAGA
>JAICXU010000599.1 GCA_025934595.1 Polyangiaceae bacterium
CCCGAGCGCGCCTTTGAAGAGATATGCGCCTTGCAGGAACGAGTAGATGCCGAGAGGAATGATCGTGCTCGGGCGCCAGGCGCGGCGGATTCCGATGAAGAAAAGTCCGGCGACGATCCATCCGAAGACGAAGAGCGGCTGCTCGATGGGAAACCAAAGCCAATCCGCGTGCGACGTTCGGTGAATGCTCACGCGTTGGACGTGCGCGTAGCGATAGAGCTCGCGCAAAAAACCGAACCACTGACCGTCGGAGAGCTTGTGGGCGAGGAGCCAACCGCCGATCGCGACGAGCGAAGGGACGACGACGATCCGTGGCAGCGCGCAAATGCGCGCGACGGGCGCGGGCAGTCGGGACGTGATCCGGGGAAAGCACCCGACGGTGCACGCGGCGAAGAGCAACGCTACGGCTCCCCATGCCTCGTAGCGAATCAACGCCGCGATGGCCAGAAGCACGCCGCCGAGCCCGAAGCGCTGCACGTCGATCGACCACACCGCGCCGAGCACGAGCAACGCGAAGAGCGTCTCTTGCTGCGCAGACGTGCCGAGTAAATTCACGAGCGGACAAATCGCGCAGAAGAGGGCCGCCATCAGCGGTACGTGACGCGCGGCGCCGGTGGTCGATGGCGACATCGTGCTGTCGCCGTAACGGAGAACGACCACGGGCACGACTGCGGCGAGCGCGGCGTTCGAAATCCGAATCGCGGTGGACGAGAGCCCCAACGCTTCGAGCAGCGCGAGGAGGTAGTGGTAAGCGGGCAAGTACACCCAGTGCAGCGAAATCATCGTCGGATGCGCGATGAGCGCTCGCGCGATCCCGAGATGCCCCGCGGCGTCGGTGTCGGGATCGGGCAGGTGGTCGATGATCCACACACGCACGAAAAAAAGCGGTGCGATGATGAGCAGGAGCGCGAGCCAGCGCCAGTGCCGTCGTGGGTCGAGCACGCGACGCTGATTAGCACACCCAGGCTATTGCTTCAGACTTCGAATTCGGCTTTTTCGATGATCTCGGTGACGCGCCACAAAAACGCATTCGCCGCGACGCCGTCGACGATGCGGTGATCATACGAGAGCGCCATGAACATCACCGGGTGAATGACCATCATATCTTCGCCGGAAGGACCTTCGACGACGACGACGCGCTTCTGGATTTCGCCCATGCGCAAGATGCCGACGTTCGGCTGATTGATGATGGCGCCGCCGAACAAATTTCCTTTGATGCCCGGGTTCGACACGCTGAACGTGGCGCCGCTCAAGTCGTCGATGGTGATCTTGCCGCCTTTGGCGCGCTTCGCGACGTCGTCGATGGCGCGCACGATGCCGCGCACGCCGAGCTCGTCGGCGCGGCGAATCACGGGGACGACGAGACCGTCGGGCGAATCCACCGCGACGCCGATGTTCACGTCTTTGAAGATGACGTACGCATCGTCGAGGACGCGCGCGTTGATCGTCGGCGTCTCGCGAATGGCCCGCGCCGCCGCCACGACCACGAACGACAGCATCGTGAGCGAGAGCCCCTCTTTCTTGTAACGATCTTTGTTCTCTTCGCGGAGCTTCGCGGCTTTGTGAAGATCGATCTCCGCCACCGTGACGACATGCGGCGAAGAGAACTTCGAATAGATCATGTGGTCGGCGGTGATGCGACGCCGACGCGTGAACGGAACGACTTGATCGCCCGGCGACGGCTTGTATTGCGGGACCTTGAACGCACCGAAGCCTTTGCCGGGGATCGGCGGAACGAAGCCTCCTGCGCCAGGCGCATTCATCAGATTCGCGACCTCGCGCGCCGCGGGCGTCGTGCGCGGGGGAGGCTCTGCTTTCGGGGCTTCTTGTGCACGCGCGAGAAGGCTCGGCGGCTCGGTGTGCGGCGGTGCATCGAGATCGACGCCTTCGACTCCGCGCGCGCGCATGACGTCGTCTTTCGTGATGCGACCGTATTCACCGGTGCCGCGCACATCCGCCAAATTCACGTCGTGATCGAGCGCCGCTCTTCGCTGTGCCGGCGAAGCGAGCGCGCCGCCGGTAGCGCTCTTCGAATACGAAGGACCATTCGGCGCAGCTTGCGTGGACGCATGCGGATCCATCGCGGGCGACGGCGTGGTGTTCATGACGGTGGTGATCTTCTCGTCGATCTTGCAGAGCACGCCGCCCACGGGAACGACGTCGCCTTCATGCACGAGGATCTCGGCGATGCGACCCGCGGAAGGCGCCGGCATCTCGCTGTCGGCTTTGTCGGTGCCGATCTCCACGATCGCCTGATCTTTTTTGACGACGTCACCGACCTTGACCAGCCACTTCGTAATCGTCCCCTCGGAGACGCTCTCTCCGAGCTGGGGCATCGTAACGTCCATGGCAGAGCACATTATGGCCGGCGCAGCGTTTCGACAAGACGGGTGAAGCTCGCCAAGAAATAACCTTCCGTTCCGTGCTTCGCGGGCAAGAAACGCAGCGTCGGGGCATTGCCGGCGAGCGCGCGAACGGGCTCGCCCGAAAATGGCGTGGCGCCGAAATCCGCATGATTTTCGGAAAATCGTGCGACGACCTCCTAGCATTCTTCGCGGAGTACACTACACACGGCGTAGACGAGCGTTCCCCCCGGCCGCACGGCTTGCGACGCGCGCGAGAGAATCGCGACTTGCCGATCCGCGAGCTCGCGCAGATCCGACGCTTCTCTACGCGCGAAGATTTCGGGACGCTTTCGGATCGTTCCCGTGCCGCTGCACGGCGCATCGACGAGGACGCGATCGTAAGACGCGAGCGGGACGTCACCGGATCCCACCGTCCAATCGAGCGCGAACGTTCTTCGCGCCCCGACGTGCGTCCGTTCGAGCTCCATCGCGAGTCGATCCAATTTTTTCGGATGCGAATCCGCCGCGTCGACCGCGCCTTCTTTGCCGACGAGATGCGCGAGGAGCGCCGTCTTGTTTCCGCGGCCCGCGCACGCGTCGAGGATCGTTTCTCCCGCCGACGCTCCGAGGGCCAGCGCCACGAGCTGCGAGCCCTCTTCTTGAATCGAGAAATCTCCCGATGCGAAGCCTTCGAGATCTTGCGGGCGACCCGCGCTCTTCGCGCGAATCGCGTGGGGCGAATGTGCACCGACACGAAACGACGCGTCGGGATGCGCGGCGGCGAGGCGCGCGATCCATTCGTCTCGTTTACTTGTATCATACACGCAAATGCCGACGTCCGCCGCGCTCGCCGATTCGGCGATGAAGTCGCGCGCGGCTTCTTCGCTTCCGAGCGATCGCACGCGCGATTCGCGAAGCCACGACGGCGCCGACTGCGACATCGCGTCGGCGAGCGAAATCGGCTCG
>JAICXU010000484.1 GCA_025934595.1 Polyangiaceae bacterium
GACAGCGAAGTCGGGGGAGGCTCGTTTGCGAAGCAAACGAGGGGGCCGTTAAGGCCCCGCCAGCACAAAACTCGCCTTACCGTGAGTGCTCCCGAGGACGCCCCGCGCCGTCGCGATCACGCCTGCAAATCAATTGCACGTAGCCGGCACCAGCACACAGACGCCATTCAAGCACCCTGCGTAATCGTCACACGTCTGGCTCGCGTCGCTGTCGTCGCACGCTTGTCCGTCGGGGATGATCTTGGGGCACGTTCCGGTGGCCGGTCCCGCATCGCCGCCTCCCGAGCTCGGCACATTGCAGGTTCCCTGCGAGCAGAGGCCGGTGTTTCCGTCGCACGCGCCACCCGGTGCGGCGTAGGTGAGCGCGGCGCATTTCGACGTCGAGTCGCATCCGGCGCCGACGACGCAATCGGTCGACGCGGTGCACGCGCCGCCCACTGCAACTGCCGCCGTGCATACTTGCGTGTCGCCGCCGGTGCAGACGAGCGACGCCGCGCAGTTCTGATTCGCGGAGCAGCTTCCGCCTGCTGCCGCCGGTGCGGCACACGTTCCGGTCGTCGCGTCCGCCGGGGCGGGGTTGGAGTGGGGGGGTCCCCAGCAAACCGAAACAGCGGGGCACCAGGCGCCGTCGGCCGCGGGCGGATTCACCTTCGTGCACGTCTCGGTGAGGTTTTGGCCATCGAATCCGAGCGTGCATGCGTCGCCGGCCACGCACGGGGCCGCCGAACAATCTGCGCCGTCCGCGACGGGTGCCTGGCACGTTCCGCATGTCGAGCTTCCGCCGTCGTCGCCTTGGAGTCCAGCGCTACATCCACCGCTCGCGCACTGAAGCCCGCTCGCGCAAGGTGCTCCTACGTCGAGCGTGCCGTTCGGAATTCCGCTGCCGCATTCCGGGATCTGATCGATACCCGTGTTGCAGTCCGCGGCGTTGATCTTCGCCGCACACGCCGCGATCGCGCTATCGAACGTGGGTGAGATTCCATCGAGCTTCTCCAGCGCATCGCAGAACGTCGTGAAGCGCGCGTTGTTCGCGCTCACGTGGGCGGTGTCGACCCCACCGGTACACTTCACGTTGTAGGCGTTGGTCGCGGCGGCATACGCGGCGCAGTTGTCGACGGCGCCCGTTCCGCTGTCACCTGCGGCGGAGGGGCCGCTCGACGAGCTGCTGCAGGCACCCATGGAGGCGGCGACGAGCGAAATCGAAATCAGGCTGAAAAAAAGGCGTTTCATGAGTGTCTCCCGGAAGGAGCGTGGAACGTACTCGATAGAGGCGCACAAACCAAATGCTGCTTTATTCGAGCTCGACGACCGTCAACGCGTGATCGGAGTCCGGGCGCGGCGCATCGGTGATGCCCGCGTCGTGATCGTGGAGGTGCGCGTTCAAGATACGCGCGCTTTTCAATCGCTCGCGCAAGCTCGACGAGAGGAGCACGTGATCGATCGTCTTCTTGTCACCGTTGTGGAGGACGGTGAAGCGGCGCGCCGCGTCGATCGCCTCCGCCGTTCCGTGCAGCACACCGGCGCCGCCTCCGCGCACCATGCGCACCGGCGTCGACTCGAACGCATCGTTGAAATCGCCGAGCACGACCACGTTCTTCTTTCCCGCTGCGAAGAGGGCATCGGCCGCACCTCGCACGAAAAGGGCCTCGGCCGCACGCCAGATGAGCGCGCGCATCGCCGCCTCGCCGAAATCGCGAGAGGACGCGGGCATGATCGGATCGCCCGAATCGTTGCGAAGCGGAACCCCGCGTGCGGATTTGAAATGCAAGACGAGCATATCGATCGGACCGAGCGCGCCGCCGTCGACCTCGACGTGAACCACGCCGCGTCGCAGCGGGAGTCGCGTTCCATAGGGATGCGGATCGCTCGCAATGAACCGCGGAAAGTCCAGCGCCGGAGACGTAAGAACGCGCGACGACAGAAATGGCAGGCGCGAGATCGCGGCGTTGCGGATCCCGCGATGATCCGCGGTACCCACCTCCCGATGCATGTAGTTTGCATGTTTTTGCAGCCACGCGACGAGCTCGTCGAGGAGCTTCTCCGAGCCAATTTCTTGAAGCCCGACGACGTCGGCTTGCGACTCGGCGATGCGCTCGCCCAAAAAAGCGATCTTCGCGTCCGTGATCTTTCGTTCGTCCGCGTTTCTGGGATCGAACAAATTGAGGACGTTGTACGTGGCCAGGCGAAGCACGACACCTCCGACTCTACGCTATAGTAAGAGCGTGGAGCCGCTTTCCGACGCCATCCTTCGCCGCCTCGTCACTGGCTACGGCGATTTCGTATCCGAGCACGGCGATGCGATTGGAACGCCCGACCTCGTGCTGCCCGACGAGGATTATTTTCCTGACGAGCTCACGCCGAATGCCGAGGGCGTCGACACTCTTTTGCGACGCATGCTCTCGTACGCGCCGCTCGCGCCCGACCTCGACGTCCGCCTTCGCTTCGTGGAGTCCGCGGAAGGCAGCGGCGGATCCTGCGGGCCATGCGGGTGCGGACCGGCGGCCGGCGCGAAGGGACCTGGCGCCAACGTCGTCGATGCGGGCGACGGCTACGTGATCGATTTCGATGTCGCCGACGTCACGCATCCCACCGTGCTCACGACCTCTCTCGCGCGAAGCATCGGAGCCATCGTCGTGCACGAGGCCGGCGACGAAGTCGCTCCGATCGCGCTCGCGGCCCGTGCCGAGATCGCCGCGGTCGCATCGGGCTTCGGCGTGCTCCTCGCGAACGGAGCTTATATTTACGGCAAATCATGCGGCGGTGCGCGGGTCGTGCAGGCCACGAGGCACTCCGTCGAAGAGATCACGCATCTCCTCGCGCTCTTCATGATGCAACACGAAATGAAGATCAGGGACGCGCGTGCGGCGCTCGACACCACCGCGCGCGACGCATTCGATGCAGCGTTCGCGTGGGCTCACTCCAACGACGAGATCGTGACCGCGCTGCGTGATCATCCGGCGTCGCTCGCGGCCGGCTATTTCAAAGTGCAGCCGGCGCGCATCGGGCTCGGTCGTTTGTTCGCATGAGCTCGCGTCCGCCCGCACCTCCGACAGGCAGCCGTTCCGACGAAATCGATTTTTACGTCCACACCTACGTTTCGCTGCTCCGTTCCTCGGGCGACGTTCGCGTGCGCGCGTTCGAAGAGGCGCACGCCTACAGCGGCGCGGCGCTTCATCCTCACGCTCTCGATCCGGAGCCGGACGTGTCCGCGTTCGCCTACGCCGCCGGTCGGTTGCCGGTCGAAATCCTGGAGACCGAGCGAATCATCCTCGGTCAATCGCACGAGCTCTTCGAAGCGGCGGGATTCGACGTGGTTTCGTGGCCCACGGTGAAGACGCGCGGTCGCCGGCGGCCGCTCCGCCACGATGCGAAGACGAAGACGCTTGCCGTGTTCATCGCCAGCGAAAGCGACATCGACGATCTCGTGCCGATCGTCACGGCGTATCAAATCGAATGGAACAAGATGTACGCGCGGCTTCGCGGCGCGCCGCCGAACGCGAGCGAAGCGGAGCTCTTCAAACGGCTCGGCGTCGATCCCAAAGAAGCCGACGTGTTGCGCGAAGCCTTCGCGCCGGCGAAGTGCGAGAACGTCCTCGCGGAGCTCGCCAAGCATCCGCTGGATTTGAAGATGCGCATGCTCGCGCCCTCGTATTCGCAGTACCAGCGAGCGGCGCAAAGATGGTGGAGCGGCATCGAGCCCGCATACATGCGCACGACGCCGGCACGCCGGCCGCCGGTGTACTTCGTGTCGTCGAACACGCACGCGATCGCAAATCTGCTCGGCGGCTACGCGCTCGCGAAAAAGCAGGAAATCATGGCGTTCGCGAAAGCAGCGAACCCCGAAGACCTCGCCGCGAAGGTCGCGCGCGCGGCGAACGACGACGCGACCCTCTTGCCGCTCCTCTACTATTTGCTCCGCGCCTATCTTCATCACGGTCCGGACTCCGCCGAGCGCA
>JAICXU010000128.1 GCA_025934595.1 Polyangiaceae bacterium
GACGCGCTCGATCGATTCCGGCGTGCGTATGCGATCACGCCGACAGCACGCATCGAGGCGCAGATCGCGCTCGCTGAGCAAGCCCTCGGTCGATGGGCCGACGCCGAACGCGATCTCGATGCGGCGATGGCTCGGACGACCGATGCATGGATCGTGCAGCACCTCGAGGTGTTACGAGGCGCGCACGCGGCGGTCGAAGAACGCCTGGGATGGCTGGATGTCCTCGTCGACGTGCCGGGGGGCGAGCTGATCGTCAACGGTGAGAGTCGCGGGACGCTGCCGCTCGCTTCGCCGATTCGTGTCGAAGCTGGAAGCCTCGTCGTCGATGTGCATCACGCGGGCTATGCGACGGCGCGCCGCATGACGCTCGTCGAGCCAGGCGGCACGGCGCGCGAAACGATTCATCTCGAGCCGATCGCGCCACCCCCGGCGGTGAAGCCGCCCGTCACGTCGGTGCATCCGAGCGATCACGGCACTCGCGTCGCCGGGCACGTAACGACGGCGTCGCCTCCGCGGGCGTCCTCCGCCAGATCGAATCTCCGCGCGACCGCGGTCGTCTTCATCGGCGCTGCGATCGCCGACGTCGCGATCGGAAGCTATTTTGGCGTGCGTACGCTGCAGGCAAAGAGCGACCGCGACGCGCAATGCGGCGCGACCACGTGCACACCGCTCGGGGTTGCATACGACGGCGAGGCCCGCTCGTTCGCGTTGCGCTCGACCGCGTGGTTCGGAGCGGGTGTGGTCTTCGGAACGACTGGCGCGCTCCTATGGTGGGTGTCACGCTCGCGTGCGACTTCGGTCGGAATCGCTCCGTGGGTCGGCCCGGAACGTGTTGGAGGATCGGTGGAGGGCTCGTTTTGAGATTCACGCGCGCAACGTCCATCATCCTTCTCGTTCTCGGAACGGGCTGCTCTCTCGTCGCCGATCTCGGCGATCCCAAAGACTTCGCACCGAGCGGCCTCGACGGCGATGGTGGGCCGAGCGCGTCGGTGCAAGCCGTGGCGATCGCGGTCGGCGCATCGCACGCGTGCGCGATCATCCAAGCTTCCGAAGGCAGCCCCGAGAATGGCACGACGCGGTGTTGGGGCGACAACACGCATGGCGAGCTCGGCGTCGATCCGAGTCTCACGCCTTCATCGCCGGTGCCGGTGCCTGTTTCGAGCCGATCTTCGGCGGTCTTCGGAAACGCGGCCGCGCTCGCGCTCGGCACCGGCGGATCGTGCGCGCTCACGACCGACAACTTCTTGTTTTGCTGGGGTGAGCTCTCCGGCCAAGGCTCGGGCACCGTGCATCGTCAAGATCTCGAGCCGAGCTGGGAGCCGTCGCAAATGGATCTTCGCGACAGCGTGCTCGTCGGCGTGACCGGCGTTGCGCTCGGCGAGCAGGGGGGCTGCGCGGCGGACGCGAATGCGCTCGTCTGTTGGGGAAGCGGTCCGGGCGCGACCAACATCGATGGCGGCGCGGTTCAAATCACCGACGTGACGTCGGTCGCCGTCGGTCGATCGCACGCGTGCGCGATCACGACGGAGGACGGCGCGCCCGAAGCTCGATGTTGGGGCGACAACACGTACGGCCAGACGGGCCAACCCGAATCGAGCTCGTTCGAGAGTCGCCCGCAGCCCGTGGCTCTCGCCGGCGTCGTCGAGATCGCAGCCGGCGGCGACGTTTCGTGCGCGCGCACCACGAGCTCGCCATCGTCACCAGGCACGGACGCCGTCTATTGTTGGGGGCGCAATGATCGCGGTGAGCTCGGTGATCCGGCCGTGACGGCCGCGAGCACGAACGCGCCGACCGAGGTGCGCTTCGCCGGTGGGCTCACCGCAGTCGCGCTCGCGATCGGCGATAGTCACGCGTGCGCGCTCATGAGCGACGAAACGGTGCAGTGTTGGGGCGACGATTCCGACCGCCCGCGTGGTCGCTCCGCGCCCGCGGGCTACGATGCAATGCCCGCGACCGTGGAGCGTGACGTCGGCGGCGAGGTCAACGACATGCCGCACGTGAAGAGCCTCGAAGCTGGCGGCGGAACGACGTGCGCGATCCGCTGGGGTGATCCGCAAGTCTATTGCTGGGGACGCAATGACGCCGGACAAGCCGGGCAGGCCGCAGGCGTGACGGTACCGTACGCAAGCGCCGTCTCCTGGTAGCGCAACACCGCAACAGGCAGAGTGTTGCGCTGCAACGCGAAAGCGCAACGTGGGTGGAGCGGAGCGCGCAAAAAGCGCGGGCTCATCGACTCACGATCGCGGCATGCGGTTTGCGAACGCGCCAGACGATGGTCGCTGCTCGCTCTCTTCCCCTCGCGCCCCTTGCGCCGCCTGGTCGTCGGCATCTTCCACTCGCGGACGAAGCACGTCCTGTCGACGTGGCGGCGAAGCCACTCAATGCGGTGTGGGAGCTCACGCTCCGCTGCGATCTCGCGTGCCGGCATTGCAGCTCGCGCGCCGGTCGCGCACGGCCCGACGAGCTGTCGACCGCGGAAGCCCTCGCGCTCGTCGACGAGATGGCGGACCTCGGCGTCCTCGAGGTGACGCTCATCGGCGGTGAAGCGTACCTGCACCGAGATTGGACGACGATCATCCGCGCGATCCGCGGTCGCGGAATGGAATGCACGATGGTGACGGGCGGGCGAGGCATGACTCGTGAGCGCGCGCGCATGGCGAGTGATGCAGGGGTCATGAGCGTTTCGGTTTCGATCGACGGCGTCGAAGCGACGCACGATGCGCTCCGCGGCGCGAAGGGGAGCTTCGCCGGCGCGATGCGCGCGATGGAGAATCTCGCGCTCGAAAACGTGCAGGTCTCGGCGAATACGCAAATTGGACGGCGCAACCGACGCGAGCTTGCCGATGTTTTCGAGCGCATCGCCGACGCCGGCGCGCACTCGTGGCAGCTGCAGATTACGGTCGCCGGCGGGCGCGTCGTCGATGATCCTTCGCTTCTCCTCGAGCCCTATCACTTGCTCGAAGTGATGCCTTCGATCGCGCGAATCAAACCGCTCGCCGATGAAGCGGACGTGCGCATTTGGCCGGGCAACAACCTCGGCTACTACGGGCCCTTCGAAACGCTGCTTCGCGGACATCTGCCGCGCGGTCGCAAAGGATCGTGCGGCGCAGACCGATTCATCATCGGCATCGAAGCGAACGGCGCCGTGAAAGCGTGCCCGTCGCTCCCCACGATGACGTATGTCGGCGGAAGCTCGCGCGACGCGTCTCTCCGCGACATCTGGCAGCGCGCCGAGCCGATCCGCTTCACGCGCACCGATCGCACGAGCGAGCTTTGGGGACGCTGCGCGGATTGCTACTACGCGAGCGATTGCCAAGGCGGATGCACGTGGACCGCGCACTCGCTCGTCGGGCGACGCGGCAACAATCCCTTTTGTCACCACCGCGCGCTCGAGCTCCTTCGAGAGGGAAGGCGCGAGCGCATCGAACGCACGCATGGCGCGAGCGGCACGCCGTTCGATCACGGCGCGTTCGCGATCATCGAAGAAGATTGGCCGACGCGGGAGCTCGCACGCGCACGCGACGTGGCGGCCGGCTCCGCAAAGTGGCTCTCGGATTGAGTGAAGCGATTCGAAAATCGAAATGGAGACTCATATGGAATCTTTCATCGTCTGCTCTTCTTGCTCGCGTCACGTCAAAGCCCGTGAGACCGCGTGCCCGTTCTGTCGCGCGGTGCAGCCCCCACGCGTCCGCGCGCGCCGGCCCACCATCGCGCGTATGAGTCGTGGCACGTGGCTCGCGCTGGGATCGACGATATCGCTCATCGCATGTTCGGGAGCCATCGATCCGCAGTCCGTGCGCGATCCGGACGGCGGCGGATCGGAACGCTCGCGCGATGGCGGCGATTCAGCTCGTGACGGGGGCGCGGGCACGATCGACGGCGCCGTCCCCGCGGGATCGTTCGCGTGCGGGTCTTCCGCGTGCAATCGCGCCACCGAGTACTGCGCGCTCTCCTCGAGCAGCGGCTCGCCCGAGGGATGTGACGAGGACGACGGCGAACCGTTTCCGAGTCAGTGCACGAGCGATCCGACCTGCGATTGCGTGAGCGCTCACATCCTCGGCTCGTGCCACTGCATCGAGCTCGACGACGGCGCTGGCATCGGCATCGAGTGCGCGGGGTGCTACGGCTCGCCACCAGCGCGGTTGGACACCAAGGGAACGCCGCGGCAACTCCAGAAGGCGCGCCATCACGTTGCGCGTCGAAGGTACGGAGCCGTGTCAAAAGCTCTGGGATGAAAATCGAAAGAAGAGGGTCGCTGACGTGTCGGTGGTGGGATTGAGCACGATCGCGCCGTCGTCGCCCGACCCGTTCTTGTAGTGAACGTCATGGCAGCCGTTGCCCTGCGAGTAACCCGTGCAAAAGATCGAGATCGTCGACGTGGTCTCCAGCAAGCTTACGAGCTGACTCCCCAAAGCGTTCGGCGTGGTCAGAGGGAAGCTCGAGGAGTGAAGGCCGAGCGAGCGATAGCCGAGTTGGTCGGACCCATGCCAGCCCTCGGCCCACACACCATCCGGAACGGAAACGGTCTCCTCGTCGAGACCGACCTCGTCGCTCGTCGTGCCGATGTCGACGGCGACGTCGTAAACGTTGCCACTCACCTCGACTTGCAAATGCACATGGCTACTGTCGCCGTTGCACGCGTGACCTTGCCCCACGCCGACGACATAGACGAGCGTGCCGTCGAGCCGGCCGAACGTCGTATCGACGATCGTTCCATTCTCTTGTGAGAGTGGTGTGCAAGCGGAGCTCCGCGACGCCGGCGCCGCGTCATTCGCGGATGCGGCATCGACTGCGCCCGAAGCATCATCGCCCGCGGCGGCATCGACGTCCGACGTCGACGTCGACGGGGCCGACGTGTCTGCGCTGCATGCGGAGAGCACGGCGAGAATGGCTGCGGCGCCGACGAAAACGACTCGGCGAAGTGAGTAGGTGCGAGGCGGCATGGATTGGTGGTCGTTACTTCCCGCAGGCGATCGCCGGACACATCGCGCCGACCGTTTCGCAAATTCCGCAGCTCGCGGAACAACAGTATTCGTCGGCACCGCACGTCTTGGCGCCGCACGACGGACCCTCGGGTACGCACCTGCATTTTTTCGACGACCAGACGTCGCCCTTCATGCACATTTCCTTTTGCACGCACTTTTTTCGAACTGCGTCGGAGCTCGTGTCCGTCGTCGACTCCGATGACGGATCACTCGCGCTCGAACATGCCGCGAGCAACAACGCGCTGACTGCAACCAATCCCTTCCAGTTCATGGATCCTCCAGAGCGTCGGGGTCTAGTGCGCCTGCAATCGCACGCAAGGAAAAAGGGGCTCGCGTAAGCGATCCGGCGATCACGACTGGGGCAACATGGGCGCATGGGGCCGAACGCCGTTCTGATTTCCGAGAGGCCCACGTCGAAAGGGGCATGCTCGCCGCATCGCGAATGGGCGATCCATGGCGTCCCGATCGGACATGGAGCGTCGACGGTCGCGCGAGCGCGCGGAACCGCGAGGCACGCCACCTGGGGTAACCGGGGTCGACACCTCAAGGTGCAGACGAACCATCCGGATGTACTTTGAATCGGAACGACGGATCGAAGTTGAGCGACTGATAGTCGAGCACGTCGACTTGGACCGTTCCGTCGGTAAGCTGCTGCACGAGACCGAACCCGTAGCTCGATGAGCCGGTGAGCGGCGCCCCTCCGTTGCCCACGACGATCTCGCGTGGGTTCGACGTGTTGTGACTGTAGTTGTGCGTGTGGCCCGCGATGAGCAGCGTGTACGGATGATTGCGAATGATCGCGTCCGACGGTGACACGCCCGGTGCGGTGTTCGCCTCGGACGGCTCGTGGCGAACAATGAACGTGTAGGTCGTCGGTTGCGCGAGCGTCGAGTCGAGCCAGCTCGAGTGCGTGCTGTCCCACGCGTTCGCCGCGATGAACACGAGCTTCGACGTCCACGAGCTGTCGGTCGCATTGACGGTGACCGCGTAGTAGGGCTTCTTCACGCCGAGCGGCGCGAGCATCTGCGACATGAAGACGTTCATGTTCTCGGTCGGGCTCGATGCGCAGTTCGAGTCCGTCGCGCCGGTGCACTCGTGATTTCCCATCGCCGCGAACGCAGTGCCTTTGAATTGCTGTTGGGCCGTGAGATACAGATCCATCTGCGGCGCGGCGGTTCCACGACCTGGCGTCGCGAACATGTAGTCGCCGCTCGTGACCACGAACAATGGTTGAGGGTTGAGCCCGGCGAGATCCCTATAGATCTTGCTGATGATGGTGGTGGGATAGCCCGACGTGTTGTCGATGTTCGCGGGGCGCGTGTCGCCGACGATTCCGAAGTAGAGACGTGATGCCGTGCCGCCGCTCACGCCGATGCTTCCCGTGATGGGCGTCGTCCCTGCGTCGAACGTGCAGTTCGTCGTGCCGCCGGATCCTCCACTTCCGCCACCGCCTGGCGTGCATCCGCTCGGCGACGACTGACACTTGTTCGACGCGGTGTCGCACCACCATCCGCCGTAGCAGCCGTTCGCTTGGCAGCTCGAGCTCGATTTCGAGCACGAGGTGCACGACGCGCTCTCCGCCGGTCCGACGAAGGTTCCGCAGCGATTCGGATCACCCGCGTCCTCGCCACCGGTCGGTGCGCAGCTGCTCGTGCCTCCGCCGGATCCCGCGGCGCCGCAAGCATCGTCGTTCGGAACGCACACGCTCACTTGATCACCGGACGCGCTCGTTTCCATCTCACAGGTGCGATCGGAAGAGCACGAGCCTCCGTTCGCGCAAGACGGTGTGCAGAAAATGTCACTGCCGAACTGCGCGCAGATCCCGCCGTTGCAATCCTGGTCGCTCACGCAAAGTGGACACTTGGACGGATCGACGCCCGTCGATCCGTTTCCCGACTGTCCATTGGTGTTGCCGTCCGAACCAAATCCGGCCGGCGTGGTGCTCGAGCATCCCAAAAAAAGCGCGGCCGTCAGCGCTGCCGCGGACGCACCCATGGCGACCGCGAGCGGAAGTAGCTTCGACATAGGCACCTCCTCGGTGTCCGTTACCGAGATGTCACGATGGCGACACCCGAGCATGAGGATGTCGCGGCGCACGAAACGCGATCGCGATTTCGAACGATCGAGCTTTCTTTCGGCTGTTTCGTGCGAGAGGGTGCGAGCTATTTCGAGCGCGCCGGAAAAAATCTCTTCGTGGTGTTTGACTCTGCGAACGATTGCCGCGCGTCAATTTGTCGGCACGCGAGAGATGGATCATTTCCTCACGTGCCATGGGGCGTGGTTGTCCACGGGCGTCGCTTTCGATCACACGTTCAGAGGAACCGATCACGATGTTTCCGCAAAGTTCGAGCTGGACTCACGTCGAGAGGATGCCAAGCTGCGCGTTCGATGCAGGCTAGAAAATCCTACGTGCCTCTCGCCGCCACGATCCTCATCGCGTTTGCCGGATGTGCAGTCGGCGTCTCGCCGAGCTCCGGTGGCGGCGCCGAAGAAACGGACGGCGGTGCCGGAGGACAAACCGGATCCACCAGCTACGGCAATGATGGGGACGCGGGCTCGCAGCACGACAGCGGACGCAAGGGAGTCGATGCGTCGTCCCCAGCGTCCACGTCGACCGGGTCTGCGACGTCCGACCCGACGAGCACGTGCGCACCGCCGGAC
>JAICXU010000154.1 GCA_025934595.1 Polyangiaceae bacterium
AAGAGTGTCCTCGCGGTCATCGGCGTAGATCCGTTCCTACCGCTTCTTCGAGCTGATAGACCGCCGTCCAATAGCCGGCCAAATCTTGGATGTACTCGAAATTCGTGGCGATGAAGGTTCGCTCGGCGTCGATGAAGTCGATGAGGCTCGTCGACCCGGCGTTGTATTGGAGCTCGGTGATGTCGCGCGCTTTTCGTGAGCGATCGAGCAGCGACGATTCCATGCGCTCGACCAAACGTCGCGACGACGAATACGCGGCGTACGCGTTCGCCACTTCGCTCGTCGTCTGCGCTTCCACTTTTCGTCGCCCCACGTTCTGCGCGTAGAGGTCGGCCTCGGCATGCGCGATTTCGCCCTGATTTTGATAGAGGAGTGGGATCGGCGCGGTGATTCCGACCGACACCATCGGCGGCGACACCGACGACACGCCCGTGCCCGTCTGCGAATATTGCGCGGAGAGCGCGATGTCGGGAACGCGCTGCCGCTTCGCGAGATCGATCGACGCTTGCGCGCGCTGCTCTTGTCGCAACTGCGCCTGCACATCCGGCCGCGTGGCGATCGCTTCTCGCTCGAGATCCGCGAGCGTGGCCGACTCGATCTTTTGCGGCACCGCGAACTTGAAGAGATTCGGGTCGGCGGCATAGGCCGGGGTGATCCCTCGATCTCCGAGCAAGAACGCGAGCGAGACGCGCGCGGATTGCAAATTCTGCTCGGCCTGATCCACGGATTGATCGGCCTCGAGCTTCGTGGTCTCGAAACGCGCGAGCTCGCCTTCGTTGATCACTTTCGGATAACGGAGCATTTGGAGGTCGAGCGTTTTCGTCGTGGCCGATTGCACCTGCTTCGAAAAATCGAGCGCCGCCTGCGCCGCCGCGAGCGTGATGTAGCTTTGCTTCAACGCGAAATCGAGCGTGCGATACGCGTCGATCTTCGACATCTTCGCGGCCGCGAGCGCGGCGCGCGCGACGTCTTTCCGGAGCCCTCGCTTGCCGAAGACGGTGTCGAAGATCGCGGCCTGGTCCGACACACCGATCGCATAGGAGTTCGCCGATGCGCCGCCGGCCAGGTTGTCCGTGTACGCGGGATCGACGATGCGACCGTAGATGAATTGCACGGACGGGTTCGGCACGTAGCCTGCGCTCGCGAGATCCGCCTCTGCGCTCTTCACTTGTGCATCGGCGAGAAGAAGATCGAAGCCGCGCGCGTGAAACACTTTGATCGCGTCGTCGAGCGAGATCAGTTGCGCGGTGGGCTCCACGATCGGCGGCGGCTCGACGAGCGGCGACGGAGCCGGCGGCGGAGTGGGCGCCGACGCCGAAGTCGCGGCCGATGCAGATGCCGGTGCGATCGGTGCTGCGCTCTTCGCCGGCGCTGCGGGCGACGTGCTCTTCGTCGGCGCTACGGGCTTTTGCGCGAATGCGATGCTCGAGCAACACATCGCGCACGAAGCCACGACCGCGCAGGCTTGCGCGCGACGTGACGCCCGAGTGATTCTCGATGCGCGGGGGGACATGGGATGAGGGCGGATTAGCAACCCCCGCACCAACCGCATAGCGCGACGATCCCCTTATTTCCAAGCGGTTTCGGAGGACTCACGCGAGAAACGGCGCGGCAACGTGGCGCGGCCGTTCGATAAGCACACGGGACGGGACGCCCTGCGTCACTCGCGAGGGACGAGCGCGAAAAAGTGCCGCGTGTTGTCCGACGCGCGATGAGTGCGCGCGCCGAGCGTCGTCCTCAGCGCGGACGATTCGTGCTGGCCGTGACCGGGCCCGGAACCCACGTGAGATGATCGAGGAGCACGGACGAATCGTAGTTCTCGTCGCCGGTGTTCCAGATGATGAAGTCGATCGTGATCTGCTCGCCACCTTTGACGGGAGCTTGCGACGTGAGCCAACCCGTTGCGCCGCCTGACGATGTCTTCGTCACGCCGCCATTGCAGCTTCCGTAGTCACCTTGGAAATCGAGGAAGCCCGTGCCCGCGAGCTCGCCGGTGCCGCCCGCACACGCCGATTTTCCGGAGAGCGGATTGCCGCTGCATCCGACGTCGGCGCCGGCCGTGCAGCGATCGAAAAATCCGTTGTTCACGCTGACCGGATTGTTCTTCGAGTCGAACGACATGTTGTCGGGCTTGCCGCCGTTGAACGCCGACGAGCTCAGGAACGCGATGAAGCTGTCGTTGTACGAGGAGCACACGAAGTCGGGCCACTCGCCGGAATAGAAATCGAAATCGAAGGCGATGCCTTGTGCGTTCGCCGGCGCTTTCAGCGTGAGGCTGACGTCGATGACGTCGTTCGTGGGATTTCCGAGGAGCGTGTCGGGACCCGGACAACCGGAGGCTGCCTTCGGATAACCGGCGGGCACCTTGCTGCCGTTGCCGATGCCCGCGGAGTTCTGTTTGAACATGCCGTTGTGCATCGAGCCCTTCGTGCCGAGCGTGTTGCTCGAGTTGTCGTACTCGCTCGCGTAGCCGGTGCTGATGATGCCGAGGCTCTTGCCTTCTTGCGGCGTGATGCCGCTGCCGAATGCGGGACGAATGCTGTGTTGGCCGGCGCCGGGGCTGCCCGTGTCGCCGTAACCGTTCGTGTACTTCGCGCTGACGAGACCCCAATGCGAGTCGTCGGCCATTTGGCAAACGCCGAGCGCTTGCACGAACGCGGACGCGTCGCCCGTCGCGGGAAGAGCGTCGTCGCAGCTCGTCGCATTGTCGACGGTGCCGTCCGCGTCGTTGTCGCAACCGTCGCCGGGCACGTCGTAGTTGGACGGATTCGGATCGCACACGGCCGACGCGCCGCCGTCACCGTTCGCTCCGAACGCGCCCGGCGAGCTCCCGTTCCCGGTGCCGTCGCCGTTGGTGCCGTCCCCACCGAATCCGCTTCCCTTCGATCCGCTGCAAGCCACCACGATCAACGCGAGACCACAGAGCCCAATGCGCGCGAATTTCATGCGCGTGAGATTTGCGAAATCTGAGAGCCGCGCAAGGACTATTACGATCGCAAACGCCGATTTTTCCCTGGGTTTTCGCCGCACGGAAAAACTTCCACCGCACTGTTTGAAGTCGGGCCTCCGGCGCACGCGGGATGGCCGCGGCGCGCGAATCCGTCATCAAAATCGACGCGTGCTCTCGGCGGCCTGCGTCATTGCAGGAAGTCGCGGTCCCGGAGCTTCTTCGGCAAGTACTCCTCGGCGATGAACGTGACGCTCTTCGTGAGGAACGAGTCGACCTCCATCTTGAAACCGTTCTTCAAGATGCCGTCGATCTCCTTTTGCCACTTCTTGTCGGCGAACCACGGGTACGCCTTCATCTGCTCGGCGCGCGCGATGTCTTCTTTCGTGAGCTTGATCTCGACGGCGCTCGTGAGCTTGAACTTCTCGTAGTCGGACGCGCTCATGCCGATGAAGCGGACGTTCGGCACGGCCATGCGCATCGATTCGTACGCGAGGTTGATCGAGCCTTGCTTGAGAACGGAGTAGATGTAGAGCCCCCACGGATCGTTGTCGACGAGGACGTAGACCGGCAATTTCAGCTCGGTCGCCAGGCGCTGCAAGAAACGACGAATGCCGCGAGCGGCCTGACCTTCGCTCGTCATCAAGATGCAATTGTGCTTTTGCCAAAAGCGATCTTCGTTGAGGCGTTGCCACACGGCGACCTTCTCGACGAGCAGCACGAACTCCGCTTTGCATTTCTTGAATTGGAGAACGTCGCTCTCGCAAATGCTGGGAATTCCCCAGCCGCCGCGGCCCATGCGCGTGAGATCGATTTCGTCGCCGGTGTCGTTGACGGTGAGCGGGCCGGCGACGAGGCCCTTCTTGTTCGCGTAAAGATGCAGCTCCTCACGGAGCGCGTCGACGCCCACTTCGAGATCTTCGATGATCGGATCGCTTTCGCTCTGCTCTTCGAACGTGTTCTCGTTCGTGCCCTTCACCGTGTGCTTCGACAGGTAATACATCTGACGAATCGTGATCGTCTTGTCGGCGGCGATGAGCTCACGACATTTGTCGGCGACGAGGAACGTCTGCATGAATTTGCGCGCCATCGCGATGTTGAAGAACTCGCGTGACTGCGTCTTGTCGCCGAGCTCGATGATGCGCTTTTTCTGATTGAACGACACGTTCGAGAGCGCGCGCACGCGAATGTCGAGCGCGGGGTTTTGCCGCTTGTTCACCGCGCGCCATGCGCCCTCGGCGAGCTTTTCGATTTGATCGAGCGTCCGAAGGTCGCGATCCTTCGCCGCCTTCGATTTCGGTTTCGGCTTCGCGGAGTCGTTCGAGGTCTTCGTGGTCGTTTTCTTGGTGGCCATGGCTCTCCTCGCTCAGCTTTCCGGCAGCGAGAGCTGCTCCGGCTTCTTCGTCTTCGACTTGCCTTTGGTCTTCGCGTCAGCCGCGGGGTCGGTCACCTTGATCTTCGACTTTTTCTTGGCGCTCTTCGCCTCGGTCTTGGTCTCGGTGTCGGTCGCGGTCACCGCCGCCGCAGGCGATCCCCCGTCGCCACCTGTTGGAGGAACCGGCGGCGGATTCGTGGCTTCGGCGACGTTCACGAAATTCGGCAGCGCTTTTTCGAAGAGCTTCGCGATGTCGTCTTTGCTGCGCCCCAAAATATTGCCGAGCGACGCCGACACCTCCGGGATGTAGCGCTGGAAGATCGAGAGGCGCTTGTATTCGCTCTCCGCTTTCGCGCGCGCGCGGAGATGCGATCCGAGCTTGCGGCCGCACTCTTGGATCGCGAGACGCATCTCTTTCAAGAGATCGTCGTAATGCGCGACCGCCTCCTTCGCTTCGCTCGTGAAGGGCACCCACACGCTCGCGAGATGCACGACAATGGCGAGCGGGCCGATCGGCAGCGATCCTTTCGGTTGCGCGAGCTCGTACGCTTTCCAATTCGTGTCGTACACGCTCTCGCTGATCGCGCACGCTTTCGGCTGATATTGCAGGGGAACGCGATTCGCGAAGCGCATGATCTCGGCGGTCTCGTCCATCGGAAGATCGCCGCCGTACGCGAGGCCGACCTCGACCACGAACGGATTGCCGCGATAGACGGCGGGCGGACGCGTCGTCGACGAATAAAACTCCGCGTTGAAGCGGCGCTTGAGACCGGCGATGAGCAGATCCTCGCCGATCGGCACGACGGCCGTCGCCGGCGGCGCCATGACCTTCACCTCACCGAGCGCTTTGTGGAGGCGCTCGACGGCTTCGCCATGAATGCCCTCGGCCTTCGACTTCGGGGGAACCTTTGCGACCTTGCAGATTTCCTCGGCGACCGAAGACGAGACGCGCGAGAAATCGTCCATCAAGACTTGCTTCACGGTCTTCGTGGGCGAGTCCTGCAGCATGTGGAGGAGCATGCCGAGCTCGATGCCGTGCGGATGCGGCTTGATTTCCTGGGCTTCGCGCGGCAGCTCGTTCGAGACGCGCGGGTAGATGATCTTCTCCGCTTTCGGCGGAAGATAGATGAGCGCGAGATGCGGATTCGCGACGACGGTCTGCTCGAGATACGCGTCGACGCCGGTGCGACCTCCGCGATACGCCGCGACGAGCTCGATCTCGACGCGTGTACCATGCACCTTTTCTTCGTGCGCGCCTTCGGCGTTCATCGACGTCCACTCCACGGTCTCTTCGGCCACGACGTCCGGCTGATTGCGCTTCGTGTCGATGCGGAGCTCGATCTTGAACGCGGGCCTTCCCTTGCCCGTCTTGCTGATGATCGTGACGGGCTTGCCGGTCGTGAGCTGACCGTAGAGACCCGCGGCGCTGATGCCGATGCCTTGCTGCCCGCGCGACTGCTTCAAACGATGGAACTTCGATCCGTAAAGAAGCTTCGCGAAGATTTTCGGGATCTGCGGCTTGACGATGCCGGGGCCGTTGTCCTCGATCGCGACGCGAAATTTTCCGGGCGCGGACGGACCGTTCCCGGCCGAGAGCTCGACGATCTCGACGATGATCTCGGGGAGAATTCCCGCCTCTTCGCAGGCGTCGAGCGAGTTGTCGACGGCCTCCTTCACCGTGGTGAGGAGGGCCTTGGCCGGGTTGTCGAAGCCGAGGAGGTGCCGGTTCTTGGTGAAGAACTCGCTGACCGAGATCTCGCGTTGCCGCGTCGCCATCGTCTCCGCCGACGCACGCCGCGCGGGTCCGGATGCCGGCGCGATCGAGTCTTCGGTATCGCGCGCAGGCGCCGCACGTCCCTTCGCAGTCGCTCCGCGAGCGCGAGACACGTCATTGGGCTCCGCCTGGGACTTCGATTTGGCCATCGAATTTCCGGGTACAGCCTCCAATGAACAAATGTCAAGGGAACGCGCGAAAAATGATAAGCAGGGAGACGCGTGAGCGCGATGACGGGCGGGTCTGGTGGTTGGGGCGTCATCTACCAGTTCGAGGACGTCGGAGATGATCTTCCGCGGCCGCCGATGTCCGCGATGCGCGGCTTTCTCGCATCGGGCATGGTGCTCTCTCCGAAGGGCTGGGGCGGCCTCTCGATCGATCAGCGTCGCGGCTTCGTCATCGCGGGGTCCGCGCCTGTCATCGACACGATGCAGATCCAATCCGCGGTACGCAACGCGTCGGTCGCCGAGGTGCGGCTCGTGCCGCGCGTGCTCGATCCCGATCCGAACCACGTGCCCGAGGGTCTCGTGTCGGCGCTCGGACCTCACGCGCGCCTCGCGAATTCGAAGTGGGCGCAGCTCCGGCCGATCGATCGCTACGTGCTCACGACCCTCGCGCTCAACACGCGTCTCCTCTTTCGTGCGCTCCGCGAGATCATGCCGGAGGACACGGCCACCGAGCAGGCGTGGAAGGCGGCGGTCGCGCACGTCGAGGTCTCGATGCGCCCGGACACGCTCGACATGCTGCGAAATCCGGCTTTTTTGGACGGCCGCGCGTTCGTACTCGCACGCGTCGCCGGCGTGCGCGCGGCGCGTCGCGCACAAGAGACGTTCGACCTTCGATCCGAGCGCGCCACCGGTACGATCGAGCTCGATTGGGCGCCGCTCGACGAGCCCGGCGCCGTCGTGTGGCAAGCGCATGTGAGCTCGTGGGACGGCGGATTTTTCGCGGCCGCCGCGCTCGTGGCCGCGAGCACCGCGGCGGTCGCGCTCGCGGACATGGTGGCGGAGGACGACAAGTCGGTCACCATCGCGTCGGCGAAGATCGAAGAGGAGCCGTGGATCGTCG
>JAICXU010000912.1 GCA_025934595.1 Polyangiaceae bacterium
AGACAGGCGCGCCGAGGAACCCGTGATCGCTCTCGCAGGCCTTCCCTTCCGGCGCATCGTTCGCGTCCCGCGCGTGCTCGTCACCGTCCTCGCATGGGCGGCTTTTGCGATTTTGGTCGCCGTCGTCGAGCGACGACACGCCGGATCGCAAGGCGCCGATCTCGTGCTGCCCGAGATCTTCGGAAGCATCGTCGTTCCGTTTCTCGTCTTCGCGCTCGTCGGTGCCGCCGTCACGAGCTCGAGCCTGCGCGTCGCCCTTCGTCCGCTCACCGCGCTCGGCGCGAATGGATCACGTGCCGCGCTCGTCACGATCGTGGTCGTGGCGATCGCAGCGGCCGTGATTTGCGCGGGCCTCGGCGCAGGCCTCGTGCCGCTGTCGGGAAGCCCGGCTCCGATCCGCGGCGACGTCATCGCATCGGCCTGGGTCTCGGCCCTCGGGGGCGCCACGTATGCCTGCTTCTTTTCTTTGGGCGCCACGTTCGGAAGAAAAGGCGCGGGCCGGATCGCATTTCTCGTCGTCGATTGGCTCCTCGGATCGACGGACGGTCTCGAGCTCGTCACGCCACACGCCCATCTTCGCAACTTGCTGGGCGGCGCCGCCATCGCGCACGTGTCGCAAACGGCGAGCGCGATCGTCCTCGTCGCCATGGCGCTCGTGTGTGCGGCGGTGGCGGTCCGACGCGCGCGTTAGGCTATTTTTTCGGCCTTTCGAGCGCAGCTTCGATCGAGACGCGCAAGTCCCGTTTCATGTCGATCGAGCGACCTTCGATCACGAACGAGCCGTCGGGCTGCTTTTTCGATCCGTGCACTTTCACGCAGAGCTCGGCGTTTTCGAGCGCGTCGAGCATCCCTTTGATGCGGGAGCCGGGTGGCGACGGCACCGTCGATCGCAACGTGATCGCGTCGGCTTCGAGCGACACGATCGTCGCCTCGCCTCCCCTCTCCCATTTCACCTTCATCAGCCATTTCCCTTGCGCGCGCGACCCATCGCGGCGCGGGCCTCGCGATCGGCCTCGCGTTTTTGGATCGCGTGTCGCTTGTCTTGGCTCTTTCGGCCGCGCACGAGCGCGAGCTCGACTTTGATGCGTCCATTTTTGAAATAGAGACGAAGCGGAACGAGCGTCATGCCGCCGCGCGATACTTCTTTGTCGATGCGTTCTATTTCGCGTTTGTGCAGAAGCACGCGGCGCGCGCGGCGAGGCTCGTGGGGAAACGCGCGCGCCATCTCGAACGGCGCGACGTAGAGCTGCTTCAGCCACACCTCGCCGTCATCGACCGACGCAAAGGAGTCGACGACCTCGACCTTGCCCGCGCGCATGGCTTTCACCTCGCTGCCGACGAGCGCGAGGCCGCCTTCGAAACGCTCTTCGATGTCGTAATCGAAGAACGCGCGCCGGTTTTTTACGATGAGCTTTTCGCCCGGCCCTTCGGTGTTTTTCATGCGTGGCTAGCCGCCGTCGGCGGGCGGCAGCTCGTCGCCGCCCCACGGCAGATGCACGTCTCTATCTTGATCGTCGGCGGGGATCGAGAGGCGATCTTCGATCTGCGCCAGTCGATCGCGCAGCCTTTCATTTTGAATGGCGAGCGCGCGGATCATATCGCTCACGGGGTCGGGCAAGGCCGCGTGATCGAGCGCAGCGTCGAATCGCTGTTTCGCGGGAACGATGACGCGCGCCGGAACACCGACGACGGTGGCCCCCGGCGGCACGGCACGAACGACGACGCTGCCGGACCCGACGCGCGCGCCGTCCCCGATTTCGATCGCGCCCAAGATGCACGCGTTCGCGCCGACGACGACGTTTTCGCCGAGGGTGGGATGCCGCTTCGTGCGCGCCAGGGAGACGCCGCCGAGGTTCACGCCTTTGTAGAGGAGGCAGCCGTTGCCGACGACCGCGGTCTCTCCGATGACGATGCCCATGCCGTGATCGATGAACACGCGACGTCCGAGCGTGGCGCCGGGATGAATTTCGATGCCGGTGAAGAAGCGATTCGCGTGGCTCAGGAGACGCGCGGAAAATCTGTGCTCGCCCGACCAGAGCTCGTGCGCGACGCGATGGAGCCAGAGCGCGTGGAGCCCCGGATACACGAGCAGGACCTCGAGAGTCGAGCGTGCGGCCGGGTCGTTGTC
>JAICXU010000830.1 GCA_025934595.1 Polyangiaceae bacterium
CCCGACGGGGTTGATCGGAAATTGCCGGAGCTCGTACGGACAAGCCGCTTCAATCTCGGCCTTGATCCACGCCCACGCGTCGCCGCCCCGCATGTCCTCGCGCAGATGATGCGAGACGCGCCGCGTGAGCGAGCAAGCAGTGTCGATCATGCGCGCGAGCCGTTCATTCTCGCCATAGAGATGCGTGAGCGTGAAGTCCGACGGGTAGCCCTCGAACATCGGAGCGATGTCGATGAAGAGGATGTCGCCGTTCTCGACGATACGCTTGGAGCCGCCGAAGAGATGCGAGAGGAAGCGGCCTGCGCTCGCGAACTTCGTGCTGCCTTCGCCGACCCCGATGACCGGCATGTGCCAATGATCGCGAACGCCGTTCTCCGCGAAGACCTCGTACGTGACGCGCGTCGCATCGCGCTCCGACATGCCGATCTCGACGCGCGCGGCGATCGCAGCCGCGATCATCTTGGCGAACGATTGCGCGCGGTCGTAGCCGCGAAGGTCGGCGTCCGTGGGGAAACGTGAAACGTCGGTCGAAGGCAACGTGAGCGCGGCTTGCATGCCGGTCACGATCTATCGCCCCGCGCGCGTCCTCGAAACTCACATTTCCCGATCGCCGATCGCGCATGAAACAAGCCGTTTCGTGTCCTCGAGACGCCGCGGGCTCGTATTCGATTATTTTTTTGGCGCCTTGGATCGCCAGCGCACGAAGCTCTTGGCGACGCTCGTCTTTACTTCGATCGCGTCGCCCGATAGATGCGCGACTCGGGATAGGTCTGGGCGCCCGACGTCCAGAAGTAGAGCGTGCAGTTGTCCGGTGAGATCCACGAAGGTCGGACCCCCGTGCCGACCTCGGACACTTCGTGGAAATCTTCGTAGCCGCTCGTGTTCGACGACCGCGTCGCGTACCAAAGCTGATCGCCGCCGGTGGGATCGATTTTCGAAAAATAGATCGCGAGATCATCGCTCGTCGGAACGGGCGCCGCGGATCCGTTCACGGAGTCGAGCTCACCGATCGGGCTCGGGCTGTACCCGCTTGCCGCGAGCGCGCGATAAATTCGGGAAGGGTTCGGCGGCTTCGTGAGGTAAATCGTGCTGCCGTCGGCGGTCGGGTGCGGATCGAGCTCGACGGCGCTCGTGTCGAGACCGCTCACGACCTGAGGAACGCCGAACGTGCTCGATGACGTATCCGCGCGTGTGGCCGTTTGAATGTCGTACGAAACACCGTTGACGTTCGTATAGAAGAAAATCGTGAGCCCGCCCGTCGCGAACGCCGCGCCGCGCTCGTCGCCAGCCGTGTTGAGCGACGTGAGGGGCGTCGCGGCGCCGAAGGGCTGGCTCGGATCCGAGCGCTGCGCGAAGAAGAGATCGTAGTTGGTCGTTCCCGAAAGACGATTGCTCGCGAAAATGATCTGGTGCTCGTCGGAAGTGAGCGCAGGAAACGTGTCTTCGGACGGACCGCCGTCGCCACCATCGACGGTCGACGTAATTCCCATGACGGGCACCGGCGGATCGAACGGCGTGCTCAACGCGCACCCGGTCGATGCGTCGTCACTGCTGCCCGTATCGCTCGCGGCATCGAAGCCAGAGTCGGTCGTCGCATCGCTCCCGCCATCGGCGCTGCCCGAGGTATCGGGCGCATCGCCCACGCACGCAATCAGAGCCGAGCCGCAGATTCCCAAGGCAAGCCAACGCATGCCGCGAGTTTAGCGATCGCGCGAGCGCTTTGCGAGTCGTCCGCTCGAGCGCGCGAGCGCGCGAATTTCACGCTTTCGGCGGAGTCACGCAGACGCCTGCGACGGGATCGGCCGTTTGTCCGAGAAGAAACGACGACGGTCGGTAGCCGTCGCCGATCTTCACGTACATGTCCCCCTTCTCGGTGTAGACGCAGCCCGTGATCTCGTTCTCCTGCCACTCGCCGCCCGCGAATTTCCCGTCGATCGCGAAGGGAAGAAACGCGCGCTTCGATGCGTCGAGCGACGTCGTCGGCTGCAGCATCCGCACGCGCCGCTCCTGAGGAGGCATGCGCATGCGCGAGAACCGGCTCGTCTCTTGATCGCGCGCCGCAAGCGGCTTCACGAAATCCGCTTCGATGTGCTGCTGCATGCGCGCGGCGAGCGACGGCTCATCGGCCGATGCGATTTGCGGAGCGAACGACAGTGCGAGGGCGAAGACCGAGAGCCAACGGAGCGATTTCACGACGAACCCTTTCGATGAATGAAGCGAGTCGAGCGCGAATGGGAAACGAGAGGAGCTCGACGACGAGAGCGCTGCCGAGCACCGGTGCCCAGAGCGCGACGACATAAGCGAGGTCGGGATCGACGCCCGCGAAATCGAAGCCGATCAGCATCGCGCGTGACGTGACG
>JAICXU010000424.1 GCA_025934595.1 Polyangiaceae bacterium
GCGCACCCTTCACGAACGGCGCGATCACGCGACGCACGAGCATCGGAGCGTCGCCGAGGATCGTGTCGTTGGGACCCGCGGCGTACGTGATGATGGCGACGTCGGCGTTCGTGTTGCTTACGCCTTCGAGCTTCACCTCGAGCGGGAACGGAGACTGGCCCGTCTTCGGGATGATCTCCTTGTCGACGATCGTCTTGCCCTCGACCTTCGCGACGTAGCGCACTTTGCCGATGCGGCTCACGACGGCGGGCTGCGACTCGACGCCGACGACGAGCGTCGCGTCGTTTTTGTGACATGCCGCCGAGATCGCGCTCGCGATCAGAAGCAGTAGCGCGCTTTGTCGTCGTCCCATGGATAGAAGTACGCGAAGAGGTTGCAGTGCTCCTCGGTCTCGACGTGAGGTCCGAACTTGATGTCGAGGTCACTCGAGTTCTGGAACTCACACGTGTAGTAGAGGCCGCCGCCGGCGGGGATGTCGATGGGCTGATCGAGCACCTTGAACGGCGGCTCGTCCCACGCGCGCGAGCGGTAAATCTCGGCGGTGGGATCGGCGCCGTCCGGCGCGAGGTTCACGCTGAAGATTTTTCCGCGACTGTGAAAGTGTCCGGTGAGCGCAACCACCTTTACGGGTTTCGAGAGACCGCACGTCGTCGAGAATGAACGCGATTCATGCGGCGGAATGTGGATGTTCACGTTGTTCGCGAACATCGTCCCCATGTGCGCGGTGATCTTCGACGGATCGGGCTCCGTCACGAAATTGATGAGCACCTTGCCGTGTCCGGACGGCGTCTTTTGCGTCGCCGCGTTGACGTAGTGCGTTTGCAAGACGAGCTGGCGGTGCGCCTTCAGCTTGAACGCGACGCCCGGAGGCAGCGTCCAATCCATCTCGGCGCTCTGCGATCCGATTACGAGGTCGACGCCGTCCGGATTTTTCTCGTTCGTGAACGGCATCGCCGCAAAGCAGTCTTCGTCGTGATCCGGCACGTCCTTGTCCGTTTGGAACAAGTTCATGTGATGGCTGCCCGGCAAAAATCGAATTTGGAATTTCACGACGTCGAGATCCACGTCGCTCGGCAGCTTGAAGTAGTAACACCACTGTCGCTCTTGCCCGGCGGGCACGATGAACTCGGGCGTCCCGATCTGCACGCCGTGAACGGGCTTGTCGAGCACGAGCGTCCGGCTCGTGGAGGAAGGATCGGGCACGCCGCTCGAAGCTTTCGGCGCCGCTTTGTCCGATGACTTCTTCGAGCACGCGGCGATCAGGAGGAGAAGCCACGGACGACACTGCCTGGTCCACGGGCGCATCGATCGTCAGCGTATCAGTTGTCTCGGGCGCCCTGCTCGATCCATGTGCGGATGAGCGAGCGTGTTGCGTCGGGCAACGCGGGATTGTCGAGAGGCATCGCCTCGCCGCAATCGTGATCGCTGCACTTCGCGGGCGTCATGCGCCCATCGATCTTTTCGATCAAATAGCTGTGCGCCGGATCGCCAGGAGTTACGTAGCGGAGATCCGCGCGCTCCTCGGACTTCACATTGACGAGCGCTGCGCGGAGCTCGGCGGCATCGTCATGAGCGCCGAGAAGCGGCGCGCGCATGCCGCCATGACACGATCGCGTCGAGCAGCTCGTCGTCAGCACGGGCGCGACGTCCTTCCGAAACGAAATCGTCGCTGCCTCGTTCGCGCGCGCACCGTCGCCGCTCGCGGAGAGCGTGACGAGGGCGAGGGCGCCGACGAACGGGAAAGCGAGGAAGCGACTCATGAAGGTACGAGGCCCACCAGAGCATGGCCTGCGCCAACGCAAATTCGCCGAGAAAACGGCGCTTTCAGCGGGATTTCCCGCGACACACCGATCAGGGTGACTCACCCCGGCGCACGTACTATGCGTCGTGGAGAATGCCGCGCCGCGTCCTGATTTTCGCGATTTCCACCGCGGCGACCGCCTGTTCTCTTGCGCCGACGGCGTTTGCGAACGGCCGATTTCCGGCGGCGAACATGCTCGTGCAGAGGCCCGGCGATCCCGCGCGGCTCGCTCTCCGCGCCACGTTCGGCGTCGTGGTCTCGAGCGACGGCGGCAAGAATTGGGATTGGATTTGCGAGCGCGCGATGGGGTTCGGCGGCAGCGAGGATCCCTCGATCTACATTTCTGGATCGGGCGCCATTCTCGTCGGGACGTTCGAAGGCATGCGTCGATCGACCGACGGCGGCTGTCACTTCGCGCACGATGCGAGCTGGCCTCAAAATGTAGTCGATCTCACCGCTCGTCCCGCCGAGCCCGATCGCGTGTACGCGGTCACCTCACGATTTTCTTCGACGACCGACGCCGGCAATTCGTTCGTGTCGCAGCTCTTCGTGTCGAACGACGCGGGCGCGACGTGGTCGCTTCGATCCACGCTCGATCCGTCGCTCGTCGTCGAAAGCGTGGAGGTCGCGCCGAGCGATCCCGAACGCGTCTATGTGTCGGCGCTCGTGTCCGACGCTGCGCACATGAACGGCGCGCTCCTCGAATCGGATGACGACGGCGCGCATTGGAGAGCTCACAGAGTCTCGCTCGGTCTCACGGAGCAAGGTCTCTACGTGGCCGCGGTCGATCCGAAGAATGCATCGCGCGTCTATCTGCGGACGAGCGCGGTCGACGCAGGGCGCGTTTTTGCGACGAACGACGCCGGAAAAACCATGGGCGGGCCGTTGTTGCAGGACAAGAGCGCGCTGTCGGCGTTCGCGCTCGCTGACGACGGCAACACCGTTTATGCGGGCGGCTTCGGTGGCGTATGGAGCGGCGCTTCGAAAGACGATCACCTCACGAAGGCATCGAGCACGCACGTGCAATGCCTCACCGCGATCGGCTCCGCGCTTTGGAGCTGCAATCCGACGGGCGAAGGGTTCGTCGTCGGCAAGTCGATCGACCACGGCGCGAAATTCGCGCCCGTGCTCACGCTGTCCGGCATGCGCGGTCCACTTCGATGCGCATCGCCGAGCGACGTGGATTCGTGCGCAGCCGACTGGCCTGCGCTCCGCGATCTCGTCGGCGGATCGAAACCCGCACCCGGGAAGACGTCGGAGCAGCCCGCTGCCGCGAAGCCGACGGCGAAAAAAAATTGGCTCGGCTGCGCGGCGTCACCGGCAGCGCCGGCGCCCGTCTCGTTCGTCGCCATCGTCATCGCGTTGGGGGCAGCAGCAATCGGGTGGATCCGCGCTCGCTCACGTCGACCCTGATGTGTGCCGCACGTGTGTCACGCGCGAGCCTTCGCTGTCAGCCTCGCGCGTGTCATGTCGCGCGTCGATCGCGAATTCACCGAGAAAAATAGGGCCTTCATGCGCCGGCATCGAACCTGCGTAAGCGCCCGACATGCGAACGCGCTCCTTCACGGTTTTGGGTCTTGGTCTAGGTCTGGGTTTGGGTCTTCTCACGGGTTGCTCGGGAAGCTCGAGCGGCGGTGACGCGTCCATCGCGGAAGCGAAATCGTCACTCGCACGCGACATGGCGCCCTCGGTTTCGGATGCGGACAAGTCCGCGCTCGCCGAGGACAACACGAAGTTCGCGCTCGATGCGTACGGCTCGCTCGCGAAATCGGAGAGCGGAAACATTTTCTTCTCGCCGTATTCGATCTCGAGCGCGCTTGCGATGACGTACGCCGGCGCGAACGGACAGACGGCCACCGAGATGGCATCCGCGCTTCACTTCTCGCTTCCGCAGGATCGTTTGCATCCCGCGTTCGACGCCGTCGATCTTTCGCTCACGGCTGCGGCGCCGCAAACGAAGGACGCCGACGGCAATCCGGTCGTGCCGTTCACGCTTCATATCGCGAACTCGATGTGGGGCGCGACGCAGCTCACGTTCGGAACGCCGTTCCTCGACACGCTCGCGAAAAATTACGGCGCCGGCGTTTACCTCGAGGATTTCGTGAAGGACCCGGCGGGCGCAGAAAATCAGATCAACGATTGGGTCGCGAAACAGACCGACGACAAGATCCAAAAGCTCTTGGATCACAACATCGATCAATCGACACGCTTCGTCCTCGTCGACGCGATTTATTTCGACGCCGATTGGCAAACGCCGTTCGACAAAGACTCGACGTCGGACGGCAATTTCACGACGGCCACCGGCACGACGACCGCCTCGATGATGCACAACTCCGAGCTTTCGGCGCTGGCCGGGCAAACCGATACGTACGATGCGATCGAGCTTCCGTACAAGGGCACGTCGGTGATGGACATCGTGATGCCGAAAGCGGGCACGTTCTCGACGTTCGAAGGCACGCTCACGAGCGATTCTCTCCAGGCGATCGTCGCGGGCC
>JAICXU010000039.1 GCA_025934595.1 Polyangiaceae bacterium
CGACGCACCCTGAATACCTGCTCTCACGAATTGCCTCGCTCGCCTCTACGGAAACAGAGACGTACGTGTGGGACCGCGACGATGTTCGCGAAGTCGGGCTAGAGGTCGCGGCCTTCATCGGGCCCACGCCTGATCTTCCAAGACTTGAGCAGCGACTGACTGGCGCAGCCAAATTGGATGCGACCGCGATCGAGACCTTGGCCAAGGAGCTCCGTGCGCTTGGTGAACAAGATCCGCCCGCCTTTGATTTGGCAGCGCCAGAACAATCCTCGGTCAAGTGGACGAAGGATCTCGAGCGCCTCGAAGCGTTCGCACGCACGGCGGCAAGAGCGCCGCAGTTGAGCGAGCTTGAGATTCAGCTCTCACTCTCGTTGAAGGGAGATGGCGCAGTTGACAATCTTCTCTCCGCGCTCCCCGAGAAGCACGAGTTCAAAGATCAGCTTCGCGAAAAGCTGAGCACCAAGCTCGCTCTTCTTCGAGATGAGGACGCAGTTACACTTTGGGCGATGCTGCGCATGCAAGTGGACCCGACGCGCGAGGTTCACTACGAGCTCGAATCGGATGTCGTCCCCACCGGTTTCTTTGATTTTGGAACGGTTGCAGACGCCAGGCAGCGAATCGCGCGATATCTTGCCGAAGTGAGGCCGGCGCTGGAGCGGCGCATGCGGGAGAAAGGTGGCGTGACTTTCCCGATGACGCCCAACGGCGTAGTGACGATCCTCTCGTGGACAGACAGGCCAGATCTCGAGCGGCCATTGGACCCTGCGGAGCGGGCGACCGCGAGCGCACTCTGCAGATGGTTCTCTGTCTGGACGCACGACAAAAACGAGCTCGCTAAGACGATGGGTGTTTCGAGTCCCGGCTACTTCGTCGATGGACGTGGTGCAGAGGAGGCAAAGCGCGCTCGCCAGATAGGCGTGCCCCCCCCCGAAGATGCGGCCCGACCAGCTTCAACGTGAATTGGAAAAGCTCGTCCGAATCGCAGAGCGTAGACAGGTGCACGTCGCCGGCACCATTGAGCGCGCTCTTCAGTCGTTCAAACTTGGCTTCGAAGTGGCATTTGATCCGAACGACACGGCGTCAAAAGAGCTAGGTCGACGGCGCGAGGAATTCTTCCAGCGACTTGTCATCAAGTTTCTTGTCGAGCGAGACATTCCCGCGTTCGGGACAAAGTTTGGTCGCAGTGAAGTCGACATTCACGCAAGTGATGTCGTGGGTCCGCTCGTGATCGAAACAAAAATCATCACGGGCAACGTCAGCGAGTCAGGTTTCAACCGGTGGTTGACGCAACTCGGTAGCTACATGGACCAGGCCAACCCATCGATTCTGCGTGGGTCGTTAGTGATCTTCAACTTTGGCGATCTGCCGATCTTCGTCTCGGTGAAATCGATGCGAGTTCGGTATCTGATTACGGTCCTGAACCTATGCACGCCGACGGCTAGCAAGCGAACGGGTCACATCGAAGTGCGCGAGTCCGCGGAACCCGGGCGTCTCGTTGATGTTCTTCGCGTCGGCGCCCGGGAACCTCCTGCTTCAACGAAACGAACTGCCAAGAAGAAGAAGAGGGTTTCGAAAAAGACGCAGCAGCGTCCGAGGTCACGGCGACGTTGAGCTTCCGCTGTGATCCTGAGTTAGCTGTTGGTCTCATCGCTCAACCATTCGGGCAAAATATCGGGCAACAGCGAGGCGACGTTCCTCAAGCGTCGTAAGGCACACAAGATGAGGCGAGGAGAAATCGTGCTAAGAACTCGTCATCAAGGCGGACAAGATTCTTGAGTGTGGCTCATAACCCGAAGGTCGTAGGTTCAAATCCTACCCGCGCAACTGAGTGAACGCGGAACCGAGAAATCGGTTCCGCGTTTTTCGTTTCTGGAACTCTTGATGGGCGGGCGCGAATGAAGCGGAAACCGGCGAACCTGTATTGGCTAAGCATGCCTAGTCCTGAAGAGGACTGCTTCGTCATTGCCAGAAACTCGCGCAGTGCGGCCGTGTTCGAGGAACAGGAGACCGGTTTCGAGTCTGGCGATGTGCGTGCGGAGCTCGACACGGCGCCTCCCGTTGCATAAAGCGGCGCGGTAACAATGCAAGGGCCTGCGGCGGTCCGATAGGCGGCCCATGCTACCGTTCGAAGTGACTGATGAAAGTGCGGATCAATCGCGATAGCGTGTGCGCAGGCGACGACGTCGATTCGCACGATCGAACACTCGAGCTAGTTGCGGTTGAAACGTTCGACGCGCTCGTCGCGCGCGTCGTCGCGGAGTACGCGCTGCCGAAGATCGAAGGTGGTCGGGCGACGTGGTGTCTCGCATCGCGGTGGCCCATTGCGATCGTTGCGCAGGAATGGCTCGCGCCGCGTGTGCTCCCGCAAATTCGAAGCGTCGCGGATTGCGCGGCCGCTGATGGCGCGTTGGAGTTGCACTTTACCTATTTGGCCCAGATCGATCCGGAGGCAGCGCTGGAGGTGCTGCGTCGGGTGCGATTTATGAGCTCGTGAGGGAGGCTTCATATCGGATACCGCTTGAACCAACCGTCACAAGTCTCGGCTTCGTGAGCTTGCGCGTTGGCCACCGCCGCTTCTCGCTTTTTTCACCGCATCCCTTCAAGCGTGCTCAGACGGACCGTCGTTTGCGCTTCGCTTCCTCGTGCTCTTTCACTTCTTCGTCCCACTGAGGGAACAGCAGAACGGAGGGGTGGACGTGCAGAGCAAGAGCGAGTCGCTTGGCTCTCTCGACACCAAGCTCGATGCGTCCTGCTTCGATGCTCGAAATCGTCGGTTGTGCGATCTCTGTAGCGGCAGCCAGCTCGGCCTGGGTCATTTCGTTGGCCTCGCGCGCTTCGCGCACCATGTCCGCGGGCGTCATGCGCACGCGCACGCGAGCCGGACGAAACATCTCCTTTTTCTTTGCTGCCGCCATGGCGCTACCTCCTGTAGTCGTGTGCGCTAACACGCATCACGTAGACGGTTACCGTGTCCGCTTCGACTCGATAGACAACGCGATATTGAAGGCTGAGGCGCGAGGACCGGTAACCCTTCCATTCACCCGAAAGCGCTTCGTCATGGAACGACGAAATCGCTCGAAGGCCTGCGACGCCGGATTGCTGGACGATCGCTTTCCAAAACTCGTACGTCCGAACAATCTGGTTCGGTGCCTTGGCGAGGGCCTTTTCGACCTCGCGGGCCTCGGCAACCGACCACATTGCTAATATAGTATATTCCGATTTTGGAATGTCAAACGGCCGCCGGGACTCGGGAGCTTCGTCACGCTTCGTGGAGAGCCCGGAGAATTGGGTCGAGAATCGACAACGACATGATCGATGTCACGCGCTACCGCGTCAGCCAATTCGACTCGAGCGTCGGCACCCTGATAAGCGGGGAGTGAGCCCGAGAACGGTGACCACCACGAGCACCACCGGAACGAAACGAAAGCGATCGCGACGACGAGGCGAGAAATCGTCGCCAAATCAGTCGGCGCTTCGCTGCGAGTTCTGAAAGGGCGCATACATAATAGTCTAGCCGCCAGAACTGGCGGAAGATGGCGCCAGAATGGCGGCGCCGCGTCTCGATAATTCGATCCTCGCAGCCGAACGCGATCTCGAGTCGCTGCGCGACTACTCCGTGCACTCGAATCCGAAAGCGCCGGCGTCCGTTTCGACGCACCAGCATTGCGCAATGCGAGGAACGTCGTCGAGACAATCGCAGCCCGCGTCCGGCGCTTCGCATGCCGCCGGCAATTTCGTGCAATCGCCGTCGATCGAGCAATACTCGGAAGAAATCGAGCACACCTCGGAGCCGCACTGAAATCGCCCTGGCGCCGTCGCGCAAGTCGGCGCGTACTGGCCGACCCTCTGGCCTGCGGAGCGAGCCTCGCACGCGTTCGCGTACAAGCGCCCGTCGCACGCGCACACTTCGCGTGTGGCGTCACATCCTCCGTCCCAAACGACGCACTGGCCGGGCCCGCTCGAAAAACAAGAGTAGTCGTTATTGCATCTCTCGCCGGCGTCGCAATCCGCAGCGGTGTTGCACGTCACGGTGGAGTCGCCGGGCGAACGCGAAGGGCCCGCGTCGATCACGAAACCAACGGGCTGCGAATGCGAGCAAGCCGCGGCGGCGAGAGCTGCCAGCATCGTGCTCGCGTCGCGCAGCGTTACCACGAGATCTGAATGGCCGCCGCGCGCGCGTCCCATCGAAAGAATCCATTCGCGTTCGCCGGTACGCGGGCGCGCCAGAACTGGCGGACGAGCGCGCCAGAATGGCGCGTGGTGGGACGAGCCCTTTACAAGACGGCGAGAAGATCGCGGAGGGCGCGAAAGCTAGGCGAGCCATTGTCCGCGGGAATCATCTCGGCCGACACGGCTCGCGCGGCATCTATCTTTCGCAGACCGTCGCGCCGTGGAACATCTTCGGCAAGAGGAGCTGCAACGCGGCCTCCATCGACGGCTCTTCAATTCGTTCGCGCGGCCGCGTCGATCCCACGCGTGGCGCAGGCCGAATTGAAAGCACTCCGATAGAAAATTGAAGACGTCGAACACGGTCGTCTTGCCGCTTCCATTCGGACCGAGGAGCGCCGTCAGCGGCGTGATGTCTTTCAGCTCGATACTTCGAAGGGCGCGGTAGTTCTGGACGTGCAGGTATTCGATACGCGCAGGCGTCGCGGCCGGAGAGGCCGTTCTCGTTTGCTCGGTCGTCGGAGATGTCATGGGGGCCGCCCGTCACGAACGGGGCCGGCAGCCGATGATGCGCTGCGAAGGGGCATCCTTGCAAAGAAACGATTCGAGCTCGGTCGCGGACGCGCCAGAACTGGCGGAAGGTGGCGCCAGAATGGCGGCGCCGCGTTTCGATGATTCGATCCTCTCAGCCGAACGCGATCTCGAGGCGTGAGTCTCTTCCTGCCGGACCCGTTGTGGCGCGCGAAGGCCGGGGGTTTTCGTATTTCTGCGCCAGCGATCACTGCGGAACGCAGGCGCCGATGTCGACCGAGCTGCTCGGTCCGCCATCCGGTGAGTCGAGCGTCACTCGGCCCGTAACCTTGACCAAGTTGCAGCGCTGGCCAGTCGGACACTGCTTGTTGGTCTGACAGAGTTGGTATTGGTCTGCGGGGCATGGGCCCACTGCCGAGCCGCACTGCGCGACCACTTCGAAGCCGCCGGCGTCGTCGCCTCCGATCGTGAGCGACCCTTCGGCGCAGGTCGAGCCCGCGTGGAGCGAGTTGCCCGCGATCGGCAGGCAACACGGGAGATTCGTCGAGCATTGGTTCGGCGAAAAACAACTCCACAAGGTGTCATTCGGTCCGCCGCAGCCCGAGGCGGAGCAGGAGAAGGTGTCGCCGTAGCACGAGTTCTGAGGTGACGTGCACGGATAGAACGTCGTGTTGAAGGGGCACGAGAGCACGCCCGATTCGTCGACGGTCGAGCCCGAGTCGGTCGTGCCCGCGTCGCTCGCCGCATCACTCGACGAAGCATCGCCGCCGACGCCGCATGTGTTCGTTGCCGGATCGCACGACAATCCGGGATTGCACGTGCCGTTCGCGAAGCACGAGCCGCCGTTGGCCCCTTGCGCTGCTCCCGAGGTCGCGGGGGCGTCGCCGACGCACGCCACGAAAGAACCGAACACCAACGCGCCAACCGTCCAGAAAAACAGCGTCCGCATGTCTCCACATTATCACGGTGGTTTCACGCCGACTCCACTCACATCACAAAGAATATCAATCTCGGTGCTGCCGAGTAGCTCGAGACGCGCGGCGAACCCTTTGGTCTCTTTCAGCTGCGCGCGTAACCCCGTGTTGGGACGCGAGTCAGAAGGTTTGCGTGGACTTGCTCAAGAGAATGTAGTGCACGCTCGTCGAAGGATGAACGACGGCAATCGCGCCGTCGGACACGCCATCATCGCGAAAAATCGCATTGAGCCCGTCAAGAGATGCGTAGACGTGTCCCCAGATCGACACCTCGTCGCCAACGGACATGAGCCCGCGCATTCTCGATGTCGCGACAGCTGCCGAGACGAGACTGAAGTCCGATTGATGAACGTCGAAGCTCGACACGTAGTCGAGCGTCACGCCGGTGCCGTGCCAACCCTCCGTCCACGCGCTGCCTGCGAGGGTCGGCTCGTCTTTTTCGTCGATTCCGATTTGGTTTCCCGCGTCCGTGAACGTGACGGGTACGGCCACGTCATAGATATTCGAGGCAACTTCTACCTGCAGGTGAAGGTGCGTCGGATCTCCGTGACAGGCGGTCGAACCGGGCAACACGAGCGCCGTTACGATGCCATCGAGTCGCCCATATGTTCCTGACAGCGTGCTCGACAAAGCCTCCGCGCAGACGGAGGCGTCGCCGCCGTCCGGTTCGGGGGTCGATCGGGCAGCATCCTCGTCCGTCCCTCCATCACTCGAACCGATGGTGCCGGAGTCGTCTCCGTCGCTCTGCGGCAGCCCATTGACGTTCGCCGACGTTCCGCCGCAAGCGACAATCATCCACAGAACGACGCAACCGGCTTTGAAGCTCGTCTTCATTCGGCAATGCCTCACACGATGTCGGGAACGGCAAATCAACTTTGCGTATCGAGTCGAATAGGATCGCGATCTGGCGATGGTTTCCGATCCGTCTCCTCGGAATTGATCCTGGCACGAGGTCAATCCTGTGGGTCGATTATCGCGGACATAGTACGCAGCGCGCGTGCCGCCTCTTCCCGCGTTTGATCGGGACCTCTCTGTCTTCGGTCGACCGAGCGAGCATCGGCGTGCTCGAATTGACGCGCGGCACCCCGGGCGTTATGCGTCTCGCCATGAGACTTCCCCTCGCCGTCGCGCTCTCGATCTGCACGTTCGCTGCGTGCGTACCGAACCCGACAGGCCGCGACCCCATGCGCGATCTCGCCAACAAGAACGCCGCCGATTGCAAAGCAAACCCAGCGCTGGCCAAGTGCAAACAAGCGTCCGGCGGGGAAGGGGCGGCCCCGGAGTCGCACTCGGACGGAAACGTCGCCGTCAAGCTGTCCAACGACTGCTCGACGCCGGTCACATTTCTCTTCGATGGCTGCGGCGCCAACGGCAAGCGGATGTTCTCGGTGCCATCCGGTGGCGAGAAATCCGTGAAGCTCATGAACTTCACCGACGGCGTCACGTGCGACGTTTGCATCGCCAAGGGCGGCGACTGCAAGATGATGGCGACGATGTTCACGCCCGACATGAGCGAGGCGAGCGTCAGCGCGAGCGGGGGCTGCGACAGCCCCAGCACTCACTGAGTAGCGCATCGCTTGGGGACCTTCCTTCGAATGGCGATCGCTCGCCAGCTCGCCCGATCAAGCGCTTCGCTTCACGAGCTTGGTCGCATGAAACGCGACGAGGGAAAGGATGCCCACGATGATTCCGGATAGCGCCGCCGTGACGACGCCGGAAAAAGCTTCCATCGCGCGACCGCCACTCGAGAGAAGCCACGCCGCTTCGTCCGGTCTGTGCTCGAGAAACGTGCCGAAAAATATTTGATGCGCAGCCGCGGCCCAAACCTGTTGTGCAAAGCCGGCGAGAAATCCCAGGATGAGAGGACCTTCGATCGTGCGGCGGGCGATGAAGATCGCGGTCAGCGCCCAGAGCGCCAGCCAGAGAGCTCCTTCGGCGCGCCGCGACAGAACGAAAATTCCCAAGAGCGACAGAAGAAGTCCCGGCAGCGAAAGCGCCAGAATGATTCTTGCGAGGCCTTTCATGTCGTAGTGCCCTTCGCGAGAAATTCGTTGCAATATACAAGCAATTTTGGCGCTGTTTTCCCGAGGATTCGGTCATCCATTCCACGTTTCACTTTTCCATCCAGCAAGCTCTAAAGCGGGCGCGCCCATGCCGCTACGCCCGCGCGACGCAGCGTTGCAGCGGCCTCGTCCGCGCGCGATTCTCGATCGAATACGCCCGAAATGACACGATGGAAACCGTCGGCACCTTCCTCGATGCGCGTTCGTGGGATCGAGCACGGAAGACATTTTTCGTCGTAGAACGATCCCTCGGCCGCGATCCCTCGGGCGTCGAGGCTTTGCGAGTAGCTCTCTGCGCGGTCCCGTGATCGCGCCGCCATGACCTGCACGGTGTAGAGCGTCACGGGTGAAGCTTGCGGCACGGCGGCATGGAAGTATGCAGCGACGATCGAGATCGCGACGTCGAAGTCCGGCGCTCCTTCCATCGTGACGACTTCGGTCGTGCGGCCGTCGTGGATCGTGAGCGTCGTGTCTTGGTCGGATGCGTCGTCGTAGACGATGTCGACGCGGTCGCGCGGTGGAATCACGGCGTTGAAGCGCTTGGCCCAGGCCGCTTGCTCGCCCGCGGAGCTCTCGTCCCAGCCGCCTTCGCCGGCGCCTTCGTTGAAGCCGGTGAGCATCACGGACGCGGTCCATCGTCCGGACGAGACGCTCCATGCGTACGCGTCCGCGCGCGCCGGTGTCGACACGAACGTCAGAGTCGCGACTCCCAGAGCGACAACGAGCCTCACGAGGGAATAGTACGCTGCTCTCGCTTTCGTCATTCCCGCGCGCGAATCGGCGCGCGCCGCGTCGACGGAAGCTTCAAACGCTCGTTCTCCGCGGCGAGCGTACGCACGGTCTCCTCGAGCTCGACGATCTTCGCGTGCGCTGCTGCGAGCTCGTCGCGAAACGGGCCGGCGCTCATTCGCAATCGCGATCTCGAGCCCGCATTTTCGTCAGAAAACGCGTCGCGGCGGCGAGTCGTGTTCTGGAGCGACGCCGACTCCGACGTGCTGCGCATCGCGAAATAGCGTCAGGAGCACACGAGGTGCGGGCCCGCATCGGCCGGCAGCTCGTCGCCATAGTCGATCGCGTCGCACGGCGGTAGATCCAGCACGCCGTGCATCGTGCCGCCGTCCGATAACGTCACGTCGACGCGCCCGTGAACGTGGCCGTCCGAGGTCGCGCTCTCGATCGTGATCGTGCCGGTCGTGTTTTTCGTTATCGATACATCGCTCGAGACGCGGCACGCGGAAACGTCGTAGATCGCGAATTCCGCGGTCGTTGCCGACGGCGGGTTGGCGGAGTGGGTGACCGAATAGGTGCCCGCGGCCGGCGCGGTCAAGAAGAGGAACAGCGCCCCCGTCTCGGTGCCGGGCGCCTTTCCCGCGGCGCACTCCGCGGCCGCGCCGCTGACCGTGCTGAGCCGAAGCTCCACGTCTCCGTTCTCGGCGTGCATGACGAAGCCGTCGACGAAATGCGGATTCTGACCCGGCGCTTCGCCGGCGACGACGACGTCGGTGCCGCTCGCAGTGAAGCTGACAGAATCTCCTCCGATGTTGCCGCCTTCTCGGGCGCCTCCATCGGGCGAAGCTAGCGACCCGTTACCCGCGTTGCTCGACGAGCAGCCGACGAGAAAAGACAGTGCGCAAAGCGACGTGCACGAGAGCAGACGAAGTCGATGCATGGGCGCGTTTTACCGCGCACGCACCTGCGAACAAGGGACTGAGAACGCCAAACCCGCAGCAGCGTTGGCGCAAAAAGACGCCTTCGACGCGATAGCCTATCGAGCGCCGCGAGGCTCCGTGACGACGCGGTCGGGGTGATGAAATAGAATCACGACCGCTACGGACGAGAGCGCCAAGATCGCCATCAACCAGAACGCGGCATTGAAGCTCTGTGTGACGCCCACGAGCCAGCCGGTCGCGAGCGGTGCAACGAAGCCGGAAATCGCAAAGAACGTGTCCATGACGCCGAGCGCCGTGCCCGCGCGATCGCGCGCGACGTCCACGTTGATCGCATAAAACGCCGCATTCGCGCTCATGCTCAATCCCACCGCGAGAGAAATGAACACGAGCGCGAGCGTGCGATCGTGGACGAAGATCAGCGGCAGAATGCAGAGCCCGGCGAGGAGCTGCGAAATCCAAATGGGGTGCGAGCGCGCCACGCGCAGGCTGCCGGTCTTCCGCAAGAGCGCGTCGGACAAGTATCCGAACGCCCAGAGGAGGAGCGCGGCGACCATCCATGGCAACGTCGCGAAGAGACCAATTTGCTTCAAATCGAAGTGATAAGTTTTTTCGAGATACGTCGGCAGCCACGTCATGAAGAAGAACAGGAAATAACCGAAGACGAAAAACGACCAATCGTTGGCGAGCAAGGTCGGATTCGAAAGAAGGTATTTCCAGATGCTCCCCTCGCGTGCGCCGTGAGGATGCGGCGCGCTCGTCGCGGCGTGGTGTCCGGCGTCGTCCCGGATGTGCGCGAGCTCCGCGGGATTGACGAAGCGACTGTGCTCGGGCAAATCGCGGAACAGAAACCACCACACCGGCAGCCACGCGAGACCGAGCGCCATCAGCGCGATGAACATGCCGCGCCAGCCGACGTGGAGAATGAGCTGCGTGGCGATCGGCGCACCGAGGGCAAGCGCGACGGGCACCGCCACGAGGGAGTTCGACAGCGCGATGGCGCGCTCGCGGCTCGAGAGCCAATCGGCGACGCCGCGATTCATCGCGGGAAAATTCGGGCCCTCAGCGACGCCCAAGAGCACGCGCGCGCACGCGAGCATGACGAAGCCCACGGCGAACCCCGTGAGACCGATGGAGATGGACCAAAGCAGCGCCGCGAAAAACAGCGTCTTCTTTGCACCGTAGCGATCCGCGAGCACACCACCGAGGAGCGTCGTGAGCATGTAGCCGATGCTGAAGGCGGCCAAGATGAACCCGCTGAGGAGGTCCTCGTCGTGGTGGCTGAAATGAAGCTCGCGGGCGATGTCGCCGATGGCATATGAGATCGCGGAGCGGTCGATGTAGTTGACCACCGTGATCGCGAAGATCATCGCGACGACGATCCAGCGGAACCGGGTCATGCGTGCTTTCGGGTCGAGCTTCGGCACGCGCGACGATACCGCAGTTCGGAGGCGGCCGTGACCCGCTCGACATCCGCCGGGTGGCCCGCTTGCCGGCGTGCAGAGGCGCGCTCACAATCGCGTCATGCTCAAGTATCAAAAGCCCGACGCGACGATGACGTTGCGCGAAGGCTTGGTCGAATATTACAGCGCCTTTTCCGCGCTGATCGACGAGCGCACGCTGACCGACGACGAAACCCGAGCGCTTTTTCACGGGCACGATCGGTGTCACATCGTTTTTGGTTGCGACACCAGTC
>JAICXU010000810.1 GCA_025934595.1 Polyangiaceae bacterium
CGCGAGGCCGATCGCGACGTGCGAATTCGGTGAGCGCCGCACGACAAGAAAAGCGCATCCCCGGTGACGCGACGAGGCTCGCCGTCGACGAGCGCTCCGTTCGTCGCGTGCGCGAAACGAAGAATGCCGAAGCGCGATGTCGAGCGCCTCGATTCTTCGTCGGACGACGCATGCGAAACCACCGAGGCTTGCGATTCTTCCGAAGTATCGACGGCACGCGAACGCGGGGGCACGGGCTCGGCGATGAAACGCGCGCGCACCGGCGCGACCCGCGGCGGCGTGATCGCAGGAGCGAGCGATGCGGCCACGGCGTGCGCGGAATGGGCGCGCGCGAACGAATGAATGCCGAACGCAGCGAGCGACGCGAGCGAAACGAAGAATGTCCACGTGCCGAGCGCGGCGGCGATCAAGAGCCACTGACGCGAGAGAATTTTTTTCGAAGGCGACGACGTCGCGCGTTTTGGCGGAAGCATCGCGGGCGGCAACCGGACCTTCCGTTCTTCACGTTCGAGCGCAGCGACGGCCGCATGCACCTCGATGACGTCAGCCTCGGTCACTTCCATCGTGGTGACGATGGGCTCCGAGCGCGCGGGCTCGTCGCGAGGCGGCGCGACACGCGAGCGCGGAACGAATTCGAGCGTCGCGTCCGCGTCGGAGAAATCCGGATCGGTGGGTTTTGCTTCCGGGATTTCGTTTCGGATTTCCACGTGCCTTCCTTTCTCCGGACGCTCGGTCCGCGCGGATTCTTATCCAACGAGCAAAGATGGCAAGCGTTGCCGTTCCGGCTGAAAAATAGCGCCGGAACCGTGCTCGGAGGTTACGCGGGCGACTTGCCGACGCTGCGAATCAGCTTGCCCGCGATGCGTGTCACGAACGCGCGCGGCAGGAGTCGCACGAGAAAATACGCGAGCTTGTTCACGAAGCCCGGAATCGAGATCGCGCGGGCTCCGAGCGCATCGAGCCCCGCTTGCGCGACGTCTCCCGGATGCATCATTTTCACCGGCACCTTGTCGGGATCGACGCCCGTGCGACGCGGACCTTCCGTGTCGGTGGGACCCGGACAGAGCGCGAGCACGTCCACGCCGAACGGACGTAGCTCCTCACGAATGCCTTCCGCGAAGAGAACCTCGAACGCCTTCGTCGCGCTGTACGCCGCGGTGCCCGGCAGACCTTGGAAGGCTGCCGCCGATGCGACGACGATCACGCCGCCACGTTTTCGGGCAACCATCTGCGGCGCGAAGGCATGTGTGAGCTCGAGCGGCGCGCGACAGTTCACGGCGATCATGCGGCGCTGCTCGGCGACATCGAGATCGAGAAATTCGCCCTTCATGCCGAAGCCCGCGTTGTTCACGAGAAGGCCGATTTCCAGGCCTTTCGTGGCCTCGACGAGATCCGCGCACGCTTGCTCGCTTCCGAGATCGAGCTCGACCACGCGCGTTTCGATGGCGTGTTTTTTTTCGAGCTCCGATGCGAGCGCTTCGAGGCGATCGCGACGACGCGCGACGAGCACGACGTGGATGCCGCACGCTGCGATTCGTTTCGCGAGCTCGTCGCCGATGCCGGACGATGCGCCGGTGACGATCGCCCAAGGTCCGTAGCGATCGCGGAAGCTCGTCAAAAGACGCTCTGTCCGTTCACGCAGATTTCCTCGGTGCCCTGATCGTAATGATTCTTCGCGAATTGCGAGAGCGTCGCGGGATCCACGCAATCGGCTTTGTACGTCCATCCCCACGCCGCGGCGGCGACCGGAACGTCGAGCAATGGATCGGGCGTAAGCACGAAACGCACGCGCGGGTCGCCCGCTGCGGGATCGCATTTCGGATCGCTCGGAAACGCGTCGATGATCGCTTGGAGCTCGGCCGCGACGGATGGACACGGACCCGCGCCGGCATCGCCGCCGTCGGATGTGTCGAGCGGCACCTCTTGGCCCGCATCGCCGATCGCGCAGTTGTAGACGAGCACGACGCCGCCGTGCTCGAGATCGTGCACGTAGTATCCGCGCGGAACCGGCGTGGAGTAGGCCTGATACGCGGCCCAGATCGGATAGTGCTGGCCGGAGGACGGCGGATTCGAATCCCACGTCGTGATGTCCGTGCCGATCTCGACATGCACGCCGGGTTGCAGCGGCGGCGTGTCCTCGATCGCGTTGCACGGCCCGCCGAGACGAAGCGGTGCATCGAGCCGCGTGCGATCGATAGCGCCGCGATCGGCGAGCGCGGCAGCGTCCTTCGGCACCGACGACGTGGAGCCTCCACACGAGAAGCCGCTCGAGAGGATGGCGAGCGCGACGGGGATCGCCACAGCCGATGAAAGGAAGAGTCGACGCAAGGGGCACCGCGAAGCGCGCGTGTCTCGCGCGTGCAGACACTCTAGCGCGATTGATGGACCTCGCGATGCGCGTATAGTGAAAAGATTCCTGCCTCTC
>JAICXU010000737.1 GCA_025934595.1 Polyangiaceae bacterium
AGCAAGCCTCGTCGCCGAACGTGCAAGCACCGCCACCAGCGGCGCCGTCGAATCCGGATGTGCGTCGCTCGAGCGATGCCGGAGCGCGTTCGTCGTCGCGCGCGGTGAAGAGGTCGCAACCGATGCCACCGGTGCTCGTCCTCTTTCTCATCGTGACCGTCGGCATCATCCTCGGATCGATGGCCCTGATTTCGTACACGTTGATGGTGCGCCGATAAGGGTCGAGGTCGAGGTCGAGGTCGGAAGCCACCATAATTTGGCCGTTCTCCGCGCCCGCTGATACGGGCTGAGAGACTCGCCCGATGGATCCGCTGGTGCGCGCAGCGCTTTTCGTTCGACGTGGCCTTCGCCGAGCGAATGGTCTCGTCTTCGCTGCGATCCTCGCCGCGTTCGTCGTGCTCGGTGGCGCGTCGGCGCCTCTCCTCGCTGCGCTGCCCGCGGTCGTCTTGTGGACGGCGCTCGTGGCGTCGCGGATTCGGCGGAAATTGCGGCGAACGAGCGATCTGCCGATCCTCACCGATCTCGAGCTCGCGATTTTTTTGACGATCGGCCTCGAGGCCGCGCTCGTGCGATTCGAAGGCGGGCTCGGCGGTGCGTATTCGCCGGCGATTTACGTGCTCGTCGCGTTCATCACGGCGTACGCGCGACGCGGGGCGGGGCTCGCGGCCGTCGTCTTCGTGGTGGCGTTCGAGATCGCGCTGAGGCACGCGACGCTTCATGAGCCACTTCTAGAAGGAGTATGGCCGCACGCCGCGTTCGTCGTTCTCTTCGCGACGCTGAACCTCGTGTTCCTCCGCGCGCAGATGGCGCACGTGAAGCGCGTCGCACGCACGCGCATCGAAGGCGAGCTCCTCCGATTGAAAGAAGACGCGCGTAGCTATCGGCTGCTCGGCGGCGGTGACGATTCCGGCGCTCGCGGCGAAGACAAGCTCGCTCGATCGAGCGTCGAAGAGATCCATCAATCCGTGCATTATGCATTGGATTTGTTGCGCCGCACGCTCGGCTTGAACACCGCCGTGCTGCTTTGGCTGAACGACGCCGGAACGCATCTGCGGATCAGCGAGCTCTCGACCGAGTCCGAGCACATCTCGGATGCGCCGATCGCGGTCGGCGATGGCGTGCTCGGCGCCGTGACGGCGAGCCGCGAGCGCGCGAGCCTCCGAGCGCTGAAGCCTTCGTACAAGGTTCCTTATTACGCGGGGCCATGTCCCGTGCGTGCGCTCTGCGCGATCCCGCTGCTCGACGGGACGACGCTGCGCGGAATTTTGGCGATCGATCGCGTGGAGGATCGCGCGTTCACGCCGCACGAAGAAGAGCTCGCCGCGCAAGCTGCGCGTCACTGTCTCCGCGCGATCCAGAACGAGCGCGTGTTCCTCCAGCTCGAACGCGCGAAGGTCGAGCAAGGAAAGCTCTATCGCGCGACGCAAGCTCTCGCGTCCGCGCTCAGCGAAAATGAAGTGCTCGACGCGGGGGTGCGGGCCGCGCGTGAGGTGGCGAGCTTCGACCTCGCCGCCGTCACGCTCTACGACGAAGCGCAAAAGATCCACGAGGTGCGCGCGGCGCAATCGGCCGACGACGTCGGCGAGGACATCGCCGATCTCGTCGGCGCGCGATTTTCACCGAACGCGGGCCTCGTTTCGATGGTCGTCCAAAATCGATTTCCGCTTCCGTACAAGGGTGATTTCGATCCGGCCCACCAAGTCGTGCTGACGAAACGATTCCCGTGGCCGAAGCTGCCGTCGCTGCTCGTCTTGCCGCTCGTCCTTCGCGATCGCGCGCTCGGCACGCTCATCTTGGGCGCGCGCCGTCGTCATGCGTTCGGCGATTCCGTGCGTCCGACGCTCGAAGTGCTCGCGAGCCATCTCGCGGTGAGCCTCGCGAACGCGCGCGCGGTGGACAAGCTCGAGAAGATGGCGACGACCGACGGCCTCACGGGCCTCTTGAACAAGCGCGCGATGCTCGAAGCGGCCGAGCACAAGATCGCGGCCGCGGGTCGCTTCGACAAAAAGCTCAGCGTGCTCGTGCTCGACATCGATCACTTCAAGAAAGTGAACGACACCTACGGTCACGACGTGGGTGACGTCGTCATCAAAGGTCTCGGCGACATCTTGAAACGTCAGAAGCGAACGACCGACATCGTGGCGCGCTTCGGCGGCGAAGAGTTCGTCGTGCTCTGCGAAGAGACGAACGAAAAAGGGGCGATGCTGCTCGCCGAGCGCATTCGCGAGGAGCTGCAAAAAACGGTATTTCATGCGGGGAAAACGACATTTTCGGTGACGTGCTCGATCGGCATCGCGACGTACTCCGAGGTCATCGGACAATGGGACACGCTCTTCAAAGCCGCCGACGAAGCGCTCTACGTTTCGAAACGAAGCGGTCGAAATCGCGCGACCGCGCACGTGCCTCGCACGAGCGAAAGCTCTGCTCGACACAAGGTCTCGGCATGACCATGATGTACGCATGAGCGACGAGAACAAAAAGCCGGACCCCATCGAGGACGTTCGCAAAGGTTTCGGACTGCTCTTTCGCGCCGCAAAAACGGCGGTGAGCGAGCTGCCGACGGACAAGGTCGAGGCTGCCGTCGTCTCGGGCGTGAAGGAAGTCGGCAAAGCGCTCGAGAACGTCGCGCAGGCGATCGACAAAGAAGTCTTCAAGGGCGGCGCCGCAAAAACGAACGAGCGCATGCGCGTCGAGCCGGATCCG
>JAICXU010000440.1 GCA_025934595.1 Polyangiaceae bacterium
CGCGGATCGATGCAGCCGATGATGGGCGCCACGAGCGCGCTCGGGATCCTCGCGTTCTTCTGGTACGGCGGCGTGCTTCTTCTTCGCGGGCCGGCGGCGGGTGGAATCACGCAAGGAGATTTCTTCGCGTTCTCGCTCGCGCTCGTTCGCATGATGTGGCCGATGGTGGCGCTCGGATTCGCATTGTCGATCGTGCAACGCGGTCGCGCGGGTCACGCGCGTCTTCGTGAGGTGTTCGATGCCTTGCCGGAGGTCACCGACGGACCGAATGCGCCGCCCGCCGTCGTGCGCGGCGCGCTGCGCGTCGAGAATTTGAGCTTCGCGTACGGCGAGCGCAAAGTGCTCGACGAGGTCACATTTCACGTGGAAGCCGGGAAATCCCTGGCGATCGTGGGTCGCACCGGATGCGGAAAATCCACGATGGCGATGCTCCTCGCGCGTCTCTTGCCCACGCCGCGCGGCAGCGTGTTCATCGACGATGTCGACGTGTGCGACGTGCCGCTTTCGTTCGTTCGCCGCGCCGTGGGTTACGCGCAGCAAGACGCATTTCTATTTTCGACCACGGTCTCGCGCAACATCGGCTACGCGTTGGCCGATCCGGATTCGCCCGAAGGCGCGAACATCGTGCGCGACGCCGCGCGCGAGGCGCAGGTGCTGGAGGAGGCGCTCGGTTTGCCCGAGCAGTTCGACACGGTCGTCGGCGAGCGGGGCGTGCAGCTCTCGGGCGGACAAAAGCAACGGATCGCGCTCGCGCGTGCTCTCGCCTGGGAGCCCAAGATTTTGATCTTGGACGACCCGCTCTCCGCCGTCGACGCAAAGACCGAGGCCGCGATCTTGAAATCGATCGAGCGCCAAGCCGCGCAACGCACCGTCGTGCTCATCACGCATCGCGTGGCCGCCGCCGCTCGCTGCGATCAAATCCTCGTCGTCGATCAAGGGCGTGTCATCGAGCGCGGCACGCACGACGAGCTCGTCGCCGCGCGCGGTCTCTATGCCGCGTTTGCCGAAGAGCAACGCATGGCGCGCGAGCTCGCCGAAATCGAAGTGGATCCGGTGCCGAGCGGGCCGGCGCTTCCCGGAACGGCAGGTGCGGCGTGAGCCTGAAAATTACGCAAAAATCGGCACAAAAGGCCGTAAAAGCGCCGACGCGCGCCGAGGCGAAGCTGCGCGCATTCCACGAAGAAGGCGCGATGGGGAAGGCGTACGACGCGCGTCTCGTCGCGCGCCTCGTGCCGTTCGTCAAGCCACACGCGAAGTTCTTGATCGGATCTTTTTTCTCGCTCGCGGGGCTCACGGCGCTGAACCTCTTGCGTCCGCTCGTCATGGGCGACGTCGTCGGCAAAGCAGCGGCGCGTGATCCCGACGGTCTGCTCCGCGACGGCATCTATCTCGGTCTCGTCATCGTCGGCTCGCAGATCCTGATGTTCATCCAGATTTACGCGATGCAGATCGTCGGCGCGCGGGCGATGGCGGATCTGCGCGAGCACATTTTTCTCTTCTTCCAGAAGCTGCAGCTCCGGTTCTTCGATCGCACGCCGGTCGGTCGTCTCGTCACACGCGCCACGAACGACGTCGACGCCGTGGGTGAGCTCTTCGCGTCCGGCGTCCTGAACGCCGTCGGCGATTTTCTCACGCTCGCCGGCATCGTCGTGATGATGGTCGCGCTCGATTGGCGGCTCTCGCTCATCGCGTTCGCGGCGCTGCCGATCGTCGGGCTCATCGTCAATGCCGTGCGCAAGCGATCACGCGAGGCCTACCGCGACATCCGCACGAAAACGGCTCGTTTGAACGCGTTTTTGAACGAGCAAGTGAGCGGCATTGCGGTCGTGCAGGCCTACGCCCAAGAGGATCAAGCCGCGCGTGAGTTCGACGACATCAACAGCGCCTACCGCGACGCGAACGTCAAATCGATCACGTGGGAAGCGATCTTGGACGCCGCCATCGAAATGGTGAGCACGTTGTGCATCGCGAGCGTCTTGTGGTGGGCGGGCTTTCATCGCGTCGGCGATCACCCGATCACGTTTCCGCTCGTCGTCACGTTCACCCAATACATCAAGCAGTTCTTCGAGCCCGTGAGCCTGCTCTCGCAGCGCTATACGATCTTGCAATCCGCGATGGCAGGCGCCGAGCGCATCTTCCAGCTCCTCGACGAGCCGGAGATCGAGATGCGGGCGGCGGACGAAGCCACGAAGAACGGCACGTCGCATCCGAACGAAGCGGTGGCGCTCGACAACGTTTCTTTCGAATATAAGCCCGGTGTCCCCGTGCTCCGCGACGTGTCCCTCACCGCGAAGCCCGGCGAAAAGATCGCGCTCGTGGGCGCGACGGGCGCCGGAAAAACCACCGTTTCCAGCCTTTTGCTGCGTCTTTACGAGGTGCAGAGCGGCGAGGTTCGCGTCCTAGGCAAGGACGTGAGGTCGTACGACCGGCAGGCTTTGCGGGAAAATTTCTCGGTCGTGCCGCAGGATGTCTTTCTTTTCAGTGGAACGGTGCTCACGAACGTCGCGATGAGCGACGACGTGCCCGACCGCAAGAGAGCGGCCCAAGCCATCGCTCGTGTCGGCGCGCTCGAGATCTTCGCGCGACGGGGCGCCGACGAAGGGAAGACGGACACCGCCGACGGTTGGCTCGATGCTCGCGTCGACGAACGCGGCGGAAATTTTTCGGCCGGCGAGCGCCAGCTTCTCGCATTTGCTCGCGCGCTCTACCGCGACGCGCCGATCCTCATTCTCGACGAGGCGACGGCAAGCGTGGACTCCGACACCGAAGCACGCCTGCAGGTCGCGCTCGATGCCGTCATGGCCGAGCGCACCGCCCTCGTGATCGCGCACCGGCTCTCCACCATCAAAGCCGTCGATCGCATCGTCGTCTTCCACAAAGGCCGCGTCGTCGAGCAAGGCTCGCACGAAGAGCTCATCGCGAAAGAAGGCGTTTACGCGCGGCTCTATCGCATGCAGTTCGCGCACGAGCGCGCGAAAGAAATCGAAGCGATGACCGAAACGCCGGCCCCAGTCTCAGCCTCCGGCTGATACGTGTTTGACCTGAGGCCACCAGCTTCGGGCTGATACGGTTTTGCGTAGCGGCCGTCAGCCTTCGGCGGAATTTTCGCGGAATTCTCCTCTTCTCGCCGCGCGTTGAGTATAGGAGAGGATAGTCCGTGAATTCGTTCGATCCGCCCCCGCCGCCGCCTTCTTCTGCGACATCGCTCCATGGTGCGCTTGATGGTGCGCGCGTCATGCGTCCGCGTCGCGCTGCTCCCGCCGACGCAGTGCGACCCACGCGCGCGGAGGTGAATCTCGCCGCGCTTCGTCACAATCTTCGCGTCGTACAGAAGCACGCCGGCGGTCAGAAAGTGTGGGCGGTGTTGAAAGCCGACGGCTACGGTCACGGAGCACCCGCCGTGGCGCGCACGCTCGAGCGCGCGGGCGCCGACGGTTTTTGCGTCGCGCTCCTCGAAGAAGGCATCGAGCTACGTGAAGCGGGGATCCTCGCGCCGATCCTCGTGATGGGCGGCTATTACGGATCGGCGACCGCCGAGCTCCTCGCGCGCAAGCTCACGCCCGTCGTCTACGATCTGTCGCAAATCGAAGCGTTTGCGCGTCTCGTGAAATCGGGCGCGGCGGCGTCGCCGGTCCCCGTGCATCTCAAAGTCGACACGGGCATGGCGCGTCTCGGCGTGCGCATGAACGAGCTCGAAGCCTTCGGCGAAAAAATTTCCGACACCAAGGAAGTGCGCGTCGTGGGTCTCATGACGCATCTCGCAGAAGCCGACGCGCTCTCGCCGGAAGATATGCGACACCAGATGTCGATGTTCGAAGACGCGACGACACGCCTCACGAAGCTCGGAATTTCGGCGAACGTGCGGCACGCCGCGAACAGCGCCGCCGTGCTTCGCTGCGAAGCGAAGCTCGATGCGGTGCGGCCAGGCGTGGCGATTTTCGGGGTCGCGCCCGTGCCGCTCGCGCAAGACGACCTTCGCCTCGCGATGCGCGTTCGCACGGAAATCGCCGCCCTTCGTACGATCGAAGCCGGCGAGAAAGTCGGTTACGGCGGGCTCTGGAAAGCGCCGCGCAGGTCGGTCATCGCGACGATTCCGATGGGCTACGCCGACGGGCTCTCGCGTGCGCTGTCGAACAAGGGTCACGCGCTCGTCCGCGGAAAACGCGCGCCAATCGTCGGGGCGATCTCGATGGACATGGCGATGCTCGACGTCACCG
>JAICXU010000655.1 GCA_025934595.1 Polyangiaceae bacterium
CGTGCTCGCCCGCCGCGGTCGACAGCTCGCGGGCGGTGATCCCAGGCGTTACGGACGCGACGCGGTGGCCCGCATCGATCTGGAGCTCGTGCAGGCGCGAAAGGTCGAGCAGCATTCCGCCGTCGCGTAGCGGAGAGCCGCACCAGCTGTGGCCCCGTCCGCGGATCGCCACCTTCAACCCGGATTCCCGTGCGTGCCGGACCGCCTCGACTACCTCCTGCGGTGACCTCGGCGCCACGATTAGTTCCGGGAAGCGGGCAGGTTGGAGCTCGTTGAAGAGGCTCGACTGCCACGCGCGCTCGTATGCGCGGTCGCCGCGGCGGAGCTGCGTGCTCATCTACGCGTCAGCGGCCCTGCCTGTCCTGACAGGCCGTGATCGCCAGCGGCGGGTCCGGAGTGGTGGCCGCAGACGACGGATGCCGAGCTCACGGACATCGTCACGAAAGTGAAGCTGCTTCCCGGCGTCGACGACGTCGAGACCTATCAAGCGTGGACCGATCGGCTCGCGCGTCTCGTGCGGGGTGGTGTGACGGCGGCGGCGCTCCTCGCGCTCGTCGTGGTCGCGGCCGTGCTCGCCGTCGTCGGCTCGACGCTGCGGCTCGCGCTCCAGCGTCGCAAGACCGAGGTCGAGGTGCTGAGGCTCGTCGGCGCGAGCGATCGCTTCGTGAAAGGCCCATTTTTGCTGGAGGGCGGGGTGCAAGGCGCGCTCGGCGCAGCGGGCGCGATCGCGCTCCTCGCCGTTCTCTTCGTCGTCATGCGCGACAAGCTCGACGTCGAGCTCGCGACGCTCGTGGGCGTCGACCCGAGCTTTTTGCCGTGGCCGATGATCCTCGCCCTCGTCGCGGTGGGCGGCATGCTCGGCATGATGGCGGCGGCGCTCGGGCTGCGTAAGCTGGTGAACGTGTGAAACGCGCGGCCGTCGTCGCGATCTTCGCGGGCGCGCTCGCATCGACGGCGTTTGCGAAAGATACGAGGCCGCATCGCAGGCTCGCGCAGATGCAATCGCCCGCATTGGCGCTCGCCTCGCTCGATCGCAAAATCGCCGATTGCGACGCGGAAGAAATGGCGTCGAAAAAAGAGCTCATGGATCTCGATCCCCAGATCGCACGAGCACACGCCGAGAGCGTCGTGCACGGACGTTGGTTCTACAAGCTCACGCGCGCGGGCATGTTGCCCGTGGGCGGCGGATTCGATGCGCTCGTTTCGCACGCGATGCGCGTCGAACGTGCACGTCGCGCCGTCGCCGCCGATCTCGCGCACGAAGCGAAGCTCCGCTCACGGGGCGCCGAGCTCGTCGCGAATCTCGATCGCGTCGCCAGAGATCGCGCGGCGCTCGGCAGCCAACGGACGACGATGGACGCGGCGCGGCTCGCGATGGCCGACGAGGAGCGCCGCACGCAGGCATTCGACCGGGCGTTCGAAGCCTCCGACGGTTTCGTTCCCGTCGGCAGCGATCCGATGGCCGACCCGCAATCGGCGTCGGGATTCGCGGCATCGCGCGGAAGGCTTCTTTTTCCCATCGCCGGGCGCGCCGACGTACAGCCCGCGCACCGCGAAGGCATCGACGGTCCTGCGATCGAGATCCACGCGAATCTCGGCGCCGTCGTGCGCGCCGTCTACACGGGACGCGTCGCGTTCGCCGATCGCTACGGCTCGTACGGACGCATCGTGATCCTCGATCACGGCCAGCACTACTACACCGTCAGTGGAAACCTCGCGTCGATCGACGTGCATGTCGGCGACGAGCTCTCCGCCGGCGAGCGCATCGGAACGGTGGGCGACGAAGGCCAGGGGCCGATGCTTTATTTCGAAGTGCGTCACGGCGCCGACACGATCCCGCCAGGACCATGGCTCGGTCTCTGAAATGAGCGGAAAAACCGCGGTGATCATCGGCGCATCGGGCCTCGTCGGCTCGGCGCTCGTCGCCCTTCTTCTCGCCGACGATCGCTTCTCGAAAGTGATCTCGTTCACGCGCCGCGCGAAGAGCCCGAAACACGACAAGCTCGAAGCCCATATTGTCGATTTCGACAATCATCTGTCTTGGCAGGCAGATGTGAAGGGTGACATGGCGTTCTCTTCGCTCGGAACTACCCTCAAGCAAGCCGGCAGCAAAGACGCCCAATACAAAGTCGACTACACCTACCAATTCGAGTTCGCGCAGGCCGCGGCGAAGAACGGCGTCCCGTCGTATGCGCTCGTGTCGAGCGCGTCCGCGAGCGCGAAATCCTCGATGTTCTATTCGCGCATCAAAGGTGAGCTCGATCGCGACGTGCAGGCGCTCGGCATTCCACGCGTCCGAATCTTTCGACCGAGCCTCCTGCTCGGTGCGCGAGAGCACGAACGGCTCGGCGAGAAGGTGAGCGCGCCGCTCCTTGCGGCTGTCAACGCGATCGGCATCGGTCGCAAATGGCGCGGCATCACCGGAGAGACCGTCGCGCGCGCGATGATCAACGCGTCCTTCGACGAGACCCCAGGGACGAAGATCTACACGCTCGACGAAGTCTTCGCGCGCGCCGAAGTCTGACCGCTAGCTCGCGCGAAAGGCAGGCTGACCCGCGACGCGCTCGACGACATGCATCACTTCTTCTTCGGTCATGATGTGGTCTTGAGATTTCGCCGCCTTCAGGATTTCGGCGACGAGATCTGGATTGGCGGTGATGCCGCGACGTTTGAGCCAGTAATTCACGTTCGAGGCGCCGCTCATGAAGCCGATGCAGATCTCTTGCTCGCGTCCGAACATGCCGGCCGGCACGCCGCTGTAGACGCGGTCGGCGAGCTCGCTGTTTTCTTTCGCCATGGCTTTGATGATCGCCGCCGCATGCACGCCGGTGGCGGTGCGAAACGCGTCGCGTCCGACGAGTGGATAGTTGATCGGCACCTGCCACTCGACTGCGCGCGCGACGGCTTGTGAGTATTGGAGCAGGTTCGTGAGATCGCGATCGCGAAGCTGACCGAGCAGCTTCAAGTTCATGAGGAGGAGCTCCATCGGCACGTTGCCGACGCGCTCGCCGATGCCGAGGGCGGTGGCGTGCACGC
>JAICXU010000096.1 GCA_025934595.1 Polyangiaceae bacterium
TCCCCGACGCCGGCCCCACCGGCACGTGCATCGGAGGCCTCGTTGGCGGAAAGTCGGGAGAGTCTTGCGGCACGGACGTGTGCACGACGTGTGCGGCCGGTTCGAACTGCGTGTCGGGCACGTGCCAGAGCGCCGTCTTGCATTGCGAGTGACTCGGACCGTCGAGCGACGATACTGGGGAAAATAAGCTATTTCATGAGCCCGCGCGCGCCGTCGAGGGTTGCGCGCGAGCGGCTCGTGTGCGATGCATGCGCATGGAGCTCACAGAAGCGCTTGCCTCTCAGGACGCGCGGCAGGTCTGCGCGCTGACATTCGACGACGTCCTGCTCGTGCCCGCGTACAGCGAGGTTTTGCCGAAAGACGTCGACGTCAAAAGTCAGCTCACGAAAAAGATCGCGCTGAACATTCCCATCGTCAGCGCGGCGATGGACTCGGTCACCGAAGCGCGCACCGCGATCACGATGGCGCGCGAAGGCGGCATCGGCATCGTGCACAAGAACCTTTCGCCCGAAGCGCAGGCGCGCGAGGTCGAGAAAGTGAAGCGCGCCGAGAGCGGCATGGTGGTCTCGCCGGTCACGGTGCGGCCGAATCAATCACTCCGCGAGGTGCTCGCCATCATGCGCGAGCACGACATCTCGGGCGTGCCCGTCACCGAGGGCGAGAGCCCCGTCGGCATCCTCACGGCGCGCGACATTCGCTTCGAAGAAAAGCTCGACCAGCAAGTCTCCGCGCTCATGACGAAGAAGCTCGTCACCGTACCGCCGGGCACGTCGAACGACGATGCGAAGAGGCTCCTGCATCAACACCGCATCGAGAAATTGCTCGTCGTCGAGAACGGCAAGCTCGTCGGGCTCATTACCATCAAAGACATTTTGCAGGCCGACAAAAATCCGCTCGCGAACAAAGACGAGCGCCGAAGATTGCGCGTCGGCGCGGCGATTGGACCGGGCCCCGATCGGCAAGAAAGAGCGGCCGCGCTCGTCGCCGCCGGCGTCGACGTCATCGTCGTCGACACCGCGCACGGACACTCGAAAGGCGTCATCGACGCGACCCGCGCCACGAAAAAGGAGCATCCGAACGTCGAGGTCATCGCCGGCAACATCGCGACCGGCGAAGCGGCGAAGGCGCTCATCGACGCGGGCGCGGACGCGATCAAGGTCGGCATCGGTCCCGGCAGTATCTGCACGACGCGCGTCGTCGCAGGTGTCGGCGTTCCGCAGATCAGCGCCGTCGTCGACTGCGTGAAGGTCGCCGACAAATCCAAAATCCCCGTCATCGCGGACGGCGGCATCAAGTTCTCCGGCGACCTCACGAAGGCGATCGCGGCAGGCGCGTCATGCGTGATGGTCGGCTCGCTCTTCGCCGGCACCGACGAATCACCGGGCGAGCTCGTCCTCTATCAAGGTCGCTCCTACAAAGTGTATCGAGGCATGGGCTCGATCGGCGCGATGAAGAAGGGCAGCAAAGATCGCTACGGGCAAGCCGGCGCGGCCGACGAGAAGCTCGTGCCCGAAGGCATCGAAGGTCGCGTGCCGCATCGTGGATCGCTGCAGTCGATCCTCTATCAGCTCGTCGGCGGGCTCCGCGCGGGCATGGGCTACACGGGAAGCAAGACGATCGCCGACTTGCGACACGCGAAGTTCGTCCGCATCACTTCGCAAGGTCTCCGCGAATCCCACGTGCACGACGTCATCGTCACGCAAGAAGCTCCGAATTACCGAAGCTAGATCTTCACGATTTGCCGTAAAATGAAGCGGAATTTCATTGCGCGATTTTTGGGACGCGTGCCCTACGCCAAGGCGCATGCGCTCCAGGAAGATCTCGTTCGCAAACGCATCGCGAACGAAGTCGGCGACACGATTCTCTTGCTCGAGCATCCTCCCGTCATCACGCTCGGACGTGGCGCGAGCCGCGAGCACATCGTCGCGTCGAAAGAATCGCTCGCGGAGCTCGGCGTGGAGGTGCACGAAACGGGCAGGGGAGGGCAGGTCACGTATCACGCGCCCGGTCAGCTCGTGGCGTATCCGATCTTCGATCTCAAGCCCGATCGCTGCGACGTCCGCCGCTACGTGCGCGATCTCTGCGAGGTCATGATCCGGCTCGCCGCAGATTTCGACATCGAGGCCGGCCAGATCTCGGACGACCCGAAGAAGCTCGGCGTCTGGGTCGACCTCGATTCGCCGAAAAAATTTTCCGGCGGGCTCCCCCGCGTCGTCCAGGAGACCGTGGCTCACGCACGCTTCGGAAAAATCGGCGCCGTCGGCGTGCGCCTCTCGCGCTGGGTCACCATGCACGGCATCGCGTTCAACGCGTCAATCGATTTGCGCGGCTTCGGTCTCATCGTGCCATGCGGCGTGCGCGATCAGGGCGTCAGCTCACTTGCATCCCTGGGCGTCGATCCACCTTCGCTCGAGACGCTCGCGCGAAAAGCTGCCGGTCATTTCGAGAGCGTCTTCGAGGCCGACGCGACCTGGGAAGAAGTCGTTTCCCCCGTCTGATCTCGTAGCGATTTATTTGAAAAAATCCGCGTTATCGCGTGCGAAATCATCGAATTTTCGCGCGGGACGACCGAGTATTTTCTGAACGTCTCGCGTGACGACGGGCTCCATCGTGCGCGCGATGTTCTCTTGCAGGAGCACGAGCTCGTCGGCGAGCCACGCGGGCATTCCGCGGTCGAGCATTCCTTTTTTCGTCTTCTCCGGCGGAAGGTCGACGTAGGTGACGGTCTTTCCGATCGCCGTTCCCAAAATGCGCGCCGCGTCGTCGTACGAGATCGCGTCGTCACCGGTCAGGATGATCGTGCGCCCCTCGAGGTCGGCCGAGGTGAGCGCCTTCACGGCCACCTCCGCGATGTCGCGAACGTCGATCGTCGCTACGCGTCCTTGCTTCACGGACGCGTAGACCTTTCCTTCTTTTTTGATCGTGTCTGCGTACTGCAAGAAATTTTGCGCGAACGTTCCGGGACGAAGGATGGTCCACTTCATCCCGGATTCTTTGAGCGCGGCTTCGGCTTCCGCGTGTCCGCGCGCCATCGTGATCTTGGAATGCGCGTCCGCGCCCATCGACGAGATCTTGACGATCTTTCGAACGCCTGCCTCTTTGGCGGCCGCGATGAACGCGATTTCTTGCTTCGAGTTCGCGGTCGTGATGAGGAGGGCGCTGCCCACGCCCTCGAGCGCGGCTTTCACCGAGCTCGCGTCGTCCAGATTTCCTTCGGCGATGTCGACGCCGGTCCAGTCTTTCGTCTTCGCGGGATCGCGCACGAGCGCTCGGACGGGCGTGCCCGCTTCGGAAAGAACCCGCGTCGCGTGTGCGCCGATTTTCCCCGTCGCTCCGGTCACTAGAATCATCGAAGGCCTCCGGTTCGCCTCACGTCCACTCCTTCAGCATACGAACTGAAACCCTCGAAAAGCCGTTAAGAATCACCTTTCGTGAATTTTTCGCCCCTCGAGCAGCATCGTCACGAACTTTTCGAGCTTAGCCGCTCGCAGCTCCGGATTCTTGGTCGTCTGCAGACGATAGAGGATCGCGTATCGGTTTGCGGAGTCGAGCGCGTCGAAGAAGGCGCGCGCCTTCGCATGCCTTGCCAGGGCTCGGGCGAGGTCAGGCGGGACCGTCGACTTTCTCGGTCCCTCGTACGCATCCGCCCAGCGACCGTCCGCCTTCGCCGCGTCGATCTGCGCAAGGCCCGCTCCTCGCATTTTCTTCGCCGCGATCAGCGCCTCGGCTTTGTCGCGGTTGATGGTCGACCAACGACTGCCAGGTCTTCTCGGCGTGAAGCGTTGAAGCCAATGGCGCTCGTCGAGCGCCGCCTTCTGGCCGTCGATCCACCCGAACGCGAGCGCGACATCGAGCGCCTCGGCATACGAAAGCGTCTTCGCGCCGGAGTCCTTCTTCGCGATTTTCAGCCAAATTCCAGGCGATTTGTCGTGGTTTTTCTCGAGCCAACGTTCCATGTCGGTCGCAGACGCAAACGCTCGCGTCTCGATCTCCTTCTTCGCGTTCGCCGTCTTGGCCTTCGTGGCTTTCTTCGCGGTCGTCATCTCATTCTTCCTGCGACTCTCTGCGCGTCGCCGTGACGAGGACGTTCGAGAACGGAGTTCCGGCCCAGCACGGCTCGACGCTCGTCTCGAATCCGTTCTGCTCGAGCACGCGCCGGAGGTCGTCGATCGGCCGCAGGAGCACCCGAGCGCCTTTGTTCACGCCGAGTCGCGTCGTCACACGCTCCTGAAGCTTCGTCACGTTGCTTCGCCAACCGCGATCGGGATCGAGGTCGCGTACGAAGATGCGCGATCGCGTGACCTTGGCCGCACGCGCGAGGAGCGCGTCCTGTTCTTCGGCGGTGAGATAATGAAGGACATCGACGAGCAAGGAAGTGTCGCACGCGGAGACCTCCGTCGATCGCAAATCGCCCTGAAAATAAGCGGCTTCGAGCGATCCCTTCGCGCGTTCGGCTTCGGCGACTTTCGCCTCGTCCCAATCGAAGCCGCGCACGGAGCGAGACGCGCCCGCCTCGAGGAGCAAGAGAGAGAGCTGCCCGCGACCGCAGCCGATGTCGGCGACCACGCCGAAGGGGCGCTCCTTCGCGCGATCGAAGATCGCGCGCACGACGGGGTCTGCGCTCATTTTGGAAGCGACGTAGCCGCGCGTGAATTTGCGTCCGTTCGCGTAGCGGTCGGCGACGCGATCGACGCAGGCCTCGAAGGAATCGGCCGGCGGCGCCTTGTGGAAGAGCGAGCCCACCACGAACGTGAGCGCGCCGCCGACGACTGCAGAGAGGGGCGAGAACACGGCCGTACCCATCACGATCTCCCGCAAAAATGGCCGGATTCCATGCTCGGCGAGCGACTCTCGGGTGAGCGCGAGCCAGGCTCCGTTGAGCAGGCGCGCGCCGATTTCGATCTCGATGATCGAGAGAAAGGGCGCAATGAACGGAAGTGAAATGTTCGCAGCGAGATACGCGACGGGGGCGTCGAGGCCGAGCGGAAGACAGACGCCGAGCACGAGCGGCAGATGAAATCCGTAGAGAGGTGTCACGCCGATCGCGAGGCCCACGCCGACGCTCAGCCCCGCGCGCGCGGGCGTGAGCTCACCTCCACGCAATCTTCTCCACGCCGCCCGAAACGCTTCTCCGAGCGACGTCTTCGCTTCTTTCACGTTTCGTCGGGTTGCGTGTCCGGCTGGCGCTCGCTCTCGCTCGTGGCATTCGGCTCGCCCGAGGCGCGCGGCGGCGGAATCGAGCCTTTTTGTCGGGCGACGGCCAGCATGCGTACGTACATCTTGGCCTGCGGATTCTCCGGCTCGATCTCGAGCGCGCGCTTCCATTCTTCTTCCGCGCCGTCGGGCTCACCGAGCGCGAGCAGCACCACGCCGAGCTGAATGCGCGCCGCCACGAAATTCGGACGCGCCGCCACCGCCGCTTCGTATTGCGCGCGCGCACCCGCGACGTCGTTCACCTCGCGGAGGAGCGCGCCGAGACGCGTGCGGAGATCGGCGAACTCGGGGCACAAGTCGACGGCCTTTTCGAGCTCGGCGATGCCTTCGCGGATCAAACCGGAGTCCACGTACGCCTGCGCGAGGTCGGCGTGCATGTTCGCGATTTTTCCGAGCGCGAACGGCTCGAGCGCATGCGCGGTCGTCGCAGGGCGACCTTGGATGCGCGAGTAGATTTCGCGTGCCGCATCGTACTTGCCGCGATCGTTGTACGTGACGGCGAGATTCAGCGCCGCTTCGGTGTAGTTCGGATTGATCTCGAGCGCGCGCTCGAAGTGACGCTCCGCCGAGATGAAGTTCCCGGTGGAGTGCGCGATGACGCCGAGCATCTCGTGCACGTCGGCGAAGCGGTCGTCGGCGGCCAAAATCTCGCGCAAGACCGACTCCGCCTTCTCGAACTCGCGCTTCGCGTAATGCTCGCGGCCGAGGTAGAGCATCTGCTTCATTCGCTCATCCATCGTGTGAGCCGAGCGTAAAAGCTTGTTCCGGTCGGGACAAGGATCATCGGCGAACGCAAAATTCCAGGGTTTCGGGCGATCATGAGTTGCAAGATGCGCCGAACGTAGGGTAAGCGCGTAGCGCTTTGCCGGAACCCGGATCGCCGCGAACACCGCTTCCCATCGTCGCGGTCATGGGTGCGCTCTCGGCGGTGGCGTTCTACACGCTCGTCGTCGTGCCGCTCTCCGGCCCGCGCGCGTCGGTCCCGTCGATCGCGGTCGTCACGTCGGCGAGCGCACCTCACGGCATCCCCCTCGATGCGAGCGATGCCGGCGTCGTCGCGGATGCGGGCGAAGAAGATGCGGGGCCCGTCGAGCATCAATTTCGCGTCGCCGATTTGAAAGACGATCCATCGATCGACGTCGTCACCGCCGAGGTCGGTCATCGGGCGATGAGCACCGCGCTCGCGGCGAGCGGGCTCTCGCACGCGGAGGCCGGTCGCATCATCAAAGCGTTCGCGAGCGTGCGCAGCCTCGGCGTCAGCCAACCGAAAGACTCCTTTTCGATCGCGAAGACGAAGCCCGGTGGCCATGTCGTCGCGTTCGAATATCAGTCGTCGCTCACCGACGTGTGGCAAGCGCGCGAGAACGGCGCCGACGGCGGCGCGCAAGGTGGCGAGCTCGAAGCGAAGAAGCTCGATCTCGTCTTCGAAAAGAAACGCGTGACGGCGAGCTTCGTCGTCGGTGACGATTTACGGGCATCGATCGCGAAAGCGGGCCTCGACACCTCCCCGGACAAATCGGGCGATTCGATCGTGACGATGCTCGACGACGCGCTCGACGGACATGCGGAAATCGCGGAAATTCGCCCGGGCGCGCGCCTTCGTCTCGTCGCCACCGAAGAGCGGCTCGAAGGGAAATTCGTGCGGTACGGCGAGGTCGACGCCGTCGAATATTTCGCGGCGGTTCGCAACGCGACGCCCGTGCGCACGTATTGGTCGCCCGCCGCGCACGGTCACTTCGACGCGAAAGGCAGGCAGCCCGTGCACGGCGGATGGCGCATGCCGATTCCGTTCGCGCGCATCTCGTCGCGTTTCAATCCGCATCGCATGCATCCGACGCTGCACGTCGTGATGCCGCACAACGGCGTCGATTTCGCGGCGTCGCCGGGCACTCCGATTTATTCGACGGCAGCGGGCAACGTGATCGTCGCGGGCGACGGCGGACCTTGCGGCAACATGGTGAAGATCGAGCACTCCAATGGGCTCGTGTCCGCGTATTGCCACATGTCGCGCTTCGCAGCGGGGCTTCATGCGGGCGAGCACGTCGAAGCGCGGCAGCTAATCGGCTACGTCGGACAGACCGGACGCGCGACGGGACCGCACCTTCATTTCGCGATAAAGCGCGGCGATCAATTCATCGATCCGCTATCGCTCAAGCTCGACGGCGTGCGCCTCGTTCCCATCGCCAATCGCGACGACTTCGAGGCGGCGCGAAAAGATCTCGATGCGGCGCTCGACGCGATTCCTCTCCCCGCCGCGCCCGATTCGCTTCTCGCACAAGACGCGGATGCCGGCGCGGGCGACGACACGATCTTGGAGACCGAGTAGCGCGGACAAGCATCTGCGCCGGCGTTTGCGCGCTCGATTCGGGTGGCTAGATTGAGCATGATGAGTGGTGCCGCCTACGAAGCGCCGCGTTTTTGTAGAGAAAAGGCGCGCAGCTTGGTCCACACGTACGCCGCCGGCGGTTGCGCATGGGCGGTTCTCCCGATCCCCATCGCGACGAGCACCGGCCTCTGTGCGCTCGAAACGCACATGATTTATTGGATCGGTCGCGTCTACGGCGAGGAGCTCGGCAAGGGCGACATCTTCATGATCGGCAGCGGGCTCGAGCTCGCGAGCGTCGGACTGAAGACCGTCGCGCTCAACGCCGCGAATTTTCTACCCGTCATCGGGTGGGCCATCAAAGGCGCGATCGCGGCCACCACCATCGAGGGGCTCGGCGAGGTCATCATTCGCCATTTCGAAACGCGCCATCCCGGCAAGGTCTACGCCGGCTAAATCGAGCCAAATCTCCCAAATCTGATAGTGTCGCGGCGGCGGCATGGCGAAGGTTACCCAGGCGGTAAAAGTCGGTGCGTTCGTCATCATCGCCGGCGCCGCCACCTTCATCGTCTGGCGCGCGGTCTCGAAAGACATCGGCCCCGGCGGCGGCTACACCGTGCACGCGTACATCGGCGATGCGAGCGGGCTCGCAAATCACTCGCGCGTCACGATCGCCGGAATCCCCGTCGGATCGATCGACAAGATCTATCTCGACAACGGCCGCGCGCGCATCGACATCCGGGTCAACAAAGACGTCGCCCTCTTCCAGAACGCCACCGCGGGAAAAAAGAGCGCGTCGCTGCTCGGCGAATCCATCATCGTGCTCACGCCGGGCACCGACGAGCCGAAGCTGAAAGACGGCGACGAAATCCACGCGCTGCCCGAAGACGCGTCGATCGATCAGATCAAAAATAACGTCGCGCAGATCACGGTGCTCGTGAAGGAAGTCGCGCAGCAGCTCGCGAACTCGATCGGCACCGACCA
>JAICXU010000698.1 GCA_025934595.1 Polyangiaceae bacterium
AATACTCGTGGTAGCAAAGGCCGCGATCGAGCGGCTGGTTGCACGGCCGCAGATCATAGAAGCCGCCGCTCGTGGGGATGATGCAATCGTTGTCGGATCCGCACATGAACTCCGGATCGCCACTGCAACGCTGCAGCGTGCCCGTGCAATTGCCTTTCGTTCCGCAGTCGGCGTTCACGTTGCAGAACAGCGAGCTGTTCTTGCTGCACGTCTTCGAGAGGCACGTGCCGCCCGATGCTCCGCATTCGCCCGTCGCCGTGCACGAGTTCGGAACGCCGCTCTGCCAAAGCGGAAAGTATTGGAGGCCGAGACCGATGCCGGCCGAGCCGGGATCGCTCGTGAAGGTGTTGATCGCCGTCTTCACCGCGTCCCATTTCGTGGTGGTTCCGCTCGTCGTCTCCCACATCGATCCGGAGACATCTTGCATGAACACGAGATCGAGCGGAGCGAGCTTCGCTTGTTGCGTGTCGGCGGCGCATGCATTGAGACCCGCGTCGCCCCCGTTGCTCGGCGGCCCGCTGTCGTGGTTGTTCGTGAATGCGCCGTCGCTTCCACCGCCGCTGCCGCCGCCGTCATCCGTCCCGCCGCCACCGCCATCGTTTCCGTTCGAAAACGAGCTGCCGTCGGTCGATCCGCACGCGGCCGTGATCACCGAGACCGCCGTCGCAAGAGAGGCAATGAGCCAGCGCTTCTTCATCGTGTTCTCCGTTTCGAAACTGAAAGCAGGCTAACTTTTTCTAACGTACCTGTGATCACGAATAGCAGCTATTTTCGCGGCTTTTTTGCTGCGACATGTACGCTCTTGTCGTGACGCTCTCGGTCCGCGTCGCTCGATTTCGGAACATCGGAGATGGGCAGCGATGCGCTCAGTCACGCACCGTCATCCTTCACCGAGCGCGCAAAACCTGCCGCGCGTCTTGGGTCATGGCCGGGTCGCGCAATTTCCGTCGTGCGTGAGCGCGTCGCGCCCGTCTTCTTCCGGATCGTAGCTTCGCACCGCGTCGTATTGAACTTGCTGCGACGAGTTCAAGAGCTTCTTCGCCGCCACGTCGGCTTCGAGATGCACGAGACGAATCTCGCCCTCGAGCCGCGCGATCTCGCGCGTGAGGTCCGCCACTTGATCCTCGCGCGAGCCGGGCGTAGCGAGCAGCGTTTCGAGCTTCGCCTCGTCCGCGAGGAGCTCTTTGCCGAGCCGCGACGCTTGGGCGCGCTCGCGCTCGAGGATCGCGCGCGCGGGCGTGAGCTGCTCGTCGAAGAGCGCGAGCTCGGACTTGTACTTGAGGATGTAATAGGGCGACGGGTTGTGATTTTTTTCCGCCGCGCGACCGAAGCGAAGCGCGCGACCTTCGGTGTAGCCGCGAATCTCGTCCGCGCTGACGCCGCGAAGCGAGGCGGAGTCGAGCGTGGTGGCCGATCCCGCCACCGATGCCGCCTGCGCCGTCGCTGCCGGCGGCGTGCTTCCGCCGCAACCGGCGAGAACCGCGGCGGACATGGCGAGAACGGCAGCGAGCTTCATTTTCGCGGTCAGCTCTTAGCACGCGCGAAAAAAATCGCCCCGTGATTTGCGAGCGCGGTCAAAAACTGCTGCGCTTTTGGGTCCTTCGCCAGCGAATCGGACGTATCACGCGAGCTGAATCGCCGCCGCTCGCTCACGAGCTGCGCCAGGGGCAAGAGCCTCGGCGCGATCGGGATCTCGTGACCGCCACAATAGAAGAGGAGCGAGCCGCCGGAACGAAAGTACGAGAAGCGGCACTCTTCGCTGCGTGCGATGGCGTCGCCGCGCCGCCATCGTTTCGCGAACGCGCCCGTCGTCATCGGTGACGGCGGCGCAGCGAGATCGTGACCGGGCTTCAGGCGCGTCGCGAAGCGTCCGAAAAATCGATCGATGGCGCCGTCCGACAAATCGAGCGCTCGCACCATCTCTCGGACTCGCTTTCGCGACGCGAGATCGAGCTCTCCGGGATGTTTGCATTCTGCAATGTTCGGATCGCGATAGAGCGGCTCCGCGGCCTTCGTCTCCGCCGCGTCGTGGACGAGCTCGTGCCAGAGCTCGCCGCGGTTCGGCGCGCGAAACCCGATCGAGTACGTGAGGCAATCGCCGAGAGCGACGCCGTGATGCGCGACGCCCGGCGGGACGTAGAGAATGTCGCCTCGTTCGCAGACGAGCTCCTCTTGTGGCTCGAACCGTTTCAAGATTTTCAAATCGAGACCGGTCTTCAGGGCGCGATCACGACGCGTGCGCGCATCGATTTGCCAGCGGCGCCTGCCCTGCCCTTGCACGAGAAAAACGTCGTAGCTGTCATCGTGCGGGCCCACCGTTCCACCCTTCGGCGCGAAGCTCACCATCACGTCGTCGATGCGATGGTTCGGCAAAAACGAAAATGCATCGAGGAGCCGCGCCGCCTCCGGAACGAAGCGCTGCACTTCTTGGACGAGGAGCGTCCAATGCGTCTTCGGCAGCTTGCGAAACGCGCTCTCGGGATGCGGGCCGAAATGCACGCGCCACGTCCTCGAATCGACGAGACGCGACTCGACGCCGTCCTCGCATGCGAGCCCCGCGAGCTCTTCGGGCGTCAGCGGATCGACGAAATCAGGAATGCCCGCGCGCACGAAAAGCGGCTTTTTTTGCCAAAATCGGGACAAAAACGCGCGCGCCGACATGCCGAGCCGCGCGTGATTTTTCATGCCTTCCGCGCGTACCACGGACGACCAAATCGGTGCTAGCGTCCCGCGCCATGAAGGCACGTTCTCTCGCAATTTTGGCTTCGATCACGACGACGCTCTTGGCTTGCGGAGGCGACGCTCCCCCGCCGGCGCGGCCGCCCGCGCAGACCGCGACGGCCGCGACGGTGAAGTCCGCGCCCACGCCGCCGGCG
>JAICXU010000854.1 GCA_025934595.1 Polyangiaceae bacterium
CAATACGCGGCCGCCATCCAAGCCTTCGAAGCGGCGAACAAGATCGTTCCGAAGCCCGCGATCGAGTTTTCGATCGCGCAGGCGCATCGCCGGCAATACTTCCTCGACAAGAATCCCGATCACTTGAACGCGGCGATTCACATGTACCAGGACTACATGGCGAAGGGCGGCGCACGCAGCGCCGACGCCGCGCAAGCGCTCGAGGAATTGCAGACGATCGCCGGTCGCATGACGGCGGAAGAACGGGCCGCGGCCGCGAAAGGGCCGGCGAAAGAACCGCCGCGCATCATGGTGATGAGCCAGACTCCCGGTGCGAGCGTCACGCTCGACAAGACGCTCACGAAACCGGTGCCGTATGGTCCCGACGTCAAGGCGGGCCAGCACCACGTGCACGTATTCGCGCCCGGCTACTACGATTTCGATCAAGAAGTGCAGGCGTTCGACAACACGGTCACGCCCGTCAACGCCGATTTGAGAGAGAAGCCGGCGCGACTCTCGTTCGACGTGCCCAGCAACTCGACGATCTCGATCGACGGTCGCTTCGCCGGCACGACGCCGCTTTCCGCGGCTCTCGAGCTGCCGTCGGGCCGGCATCTCGTCGTCGTCACGAAGCAAGGTCGTAAGGCGTGGAGTCAGACGATCGACTTGAAGCGAGATGAGCGATTGAAGCTTCCCGTCGATCTCCACGTGTCGGGCCAGCGCATCGTCGCCGACTCGCTGCTCGTCTCGGGGGTCATCTGGGTCGCGGCGGGCGCGACGTTCACGGCGGTGTCGTTCGTCGAGCTGAAGAACGCGCAGGACCTCGACGACAAACGGAGCAGCGTGGGCCTCAATCAACAAGAAGCGTTCGACTACGAGTCGTACAAGAGCGCGCGCAATCGCTGGGCGACCGCGGCAGGAATTTCCTACGGCGTGGGCGCGGCATCGCTCCTCACCGGCGTCGTCTTCTTCATCTTCGATACGCCCACGGTGAACCTGCCGGCAGAGCGTTTCGAAAACAATCCGCCGCCGGACAAGACGCAGCAGACGCCGAAGCCGAACGAGCCACTCGAAATGGGATTTACGCCGACCGGCGGCCCCGGCTTCGCGGGCGCGTCGATTTTTGGCCGTTTTTAGCGGGAAATCATGGCGCGCGGCTGGAGCTTCACGCTCGATCTCGATCGGCGAGCTGGTACCTCCACATTGCCCATTTTCTTGCAAATCGCACGTGCAGTGGCCGACGACGTACGGCGCGGGCGGCTCACGAGCGGCGACGAGCTACCCGGAAGTCGCAAGCTCGCGCAGACGCTCGGCGTGCATCGCAACACCGTGCTCGCTGCGTATCGAGAGCTCGCGGCCGAAGGTTGGGTGACGTTCGAAGAAGCGCGCGGCACGTTCGTGTCGGCGGACCTCCCCGAAGCGCCGCAGAAGAATACGGTGCGCGCGAAGAAGAACGATGCGAGCGCGCTCGGCTTCGACTTGCCGCCCTCGCCGATGGAGGGCGCGCCGCCGCCGCCGCCCGCGGGCGTCCTCAGCTTGTACGGCGGCGTGCCCGACGTGAGGCTCGCGCCACTCGCGCCGCTCGCGCGTGCGTTTCGGCGTGCGCTTCGTCATCAGGGGAGGGGGCTTCTCGGGTACGGCGATCCGCGCGGACCCGCACGATTGCGAGCCGCGATCGCACAGATGCTCACCGCGACGCGTGCGATTGCGGTGACTGACGACGACGTGATGGTCACGCGCGGCAGCCAAATGGGGCTGGATTTGATGGCGCGCACGCTCGTGCGGCCGGGGAGCGTCGTCGCGGTGGAGTCGCTCGGATACAGGCCGGCGTGGCGCGCGTTGCGTGCGGCGGGCGCGCGGCTCGTGCCGATTGCCCTCGACGCGCACGGCATGCGAATCGACGCGCTCGCCGATCTCGCCGCGAAAGAAAAAATCGCGCTCGTGTACGTGACGCCGCATCATCAATATCCGACGACGGTCGTCCTCTCCGCGAGCCGGCGCATGGAGCTGCTCGCGCTCGCGGCGAAGCGTCGCTTTTGCATCGTCGAGGACGACTACGATCACGAGTTCCATTACTCGGGTCGTCCGGTCTTGCCGCTCGCGAGCGCGGATGCGAACGCGGTCGTCGCGTATTTGGGGACGCTCTCGAAGGTGCTCGCGCCGGGGCTTCGCATCGGATACGTCGTCGCGCACGCGACGCTTCTCGATCGACTCGCGAGGTGCCGCATCGACGTCGATCGTCAGGGCGATCTGCCGCTCGAGATCGCGGTCGCCGAGATGCTGGAGGACGGCGAGGTGCAG
>JAICXU010000571.1 GCA_025934595.1 Polyangiaceae bacterium
CCGATGATCTCGAGCGGATCCCCCTCCATGACGACCATTGTCTCTCATCGCGCCTGAGGTGGGCACGAATCCGGACGTGAGAAGTCAGAGATGGCTCAAAAATGCGGACACCCAGAGGAGCGCGACCGCTCCCACCGTTCCCAGCACCACGAGCCGCGCGAGCCTCGCGGGATACGCGGCGGCCAAGCTCGCGGAGCCGCGATGCTTCCACGACAGATCTTCGTCGAGATCGACGGCGGCTGCCGCCCACGTCGCGGTCGGCCCGGAGGGCTCGGTCGATCCACGCGACGTCTGCGCACGATGTGCGCCATGCGCCAGGCTTCGATACGCGTTCATGAGGTCTCGAAACCGAGCGTCTGCGCTCGGATCGAGGTTGCGATCGGGGTGGTGCTGCTTCGCAAGCGCGCGGAATGCACGCTTGATCGTCGGCAGATCTGCGTCGGGCGAAACTCCGAGGATCTCGTGAGGCAGGAGCATGCTCTCGTTGGACAGGCGACGCTCCGAGAAGTTTCGACCGAATCGTCGTTTCATTTCTGTCGCGAAGGCACCCACGCCGTCGTGCGCCCACCGACCTCCTCGCGCACGATCGTCTGACCTCCGATGCGCGTTGCGCCACGCGCACCTCCCCATCGATGGCGAAAGAGCCACGACTTTGGATAGCGGTCGCTATCGGCCCCGACCTTCACCGCGTGATGAAGCACCGATGCGATCGCACGACGAAGCGCGGCGGCTTCGCGTTCGTCGAGCGACGAGGCGAGCCGCTTCGGCGCGATTTTGGATTGATAAAGGACCTCGTCGGCGACCCAATTGCCGATTCCAGCGAGCGCGGACTGATCGAGCAATACCGCTTTGATCGGAAGCTTGCGCCGTCCGAGCATGACGAGGAGCTCGGCCACGGTCGGCAGATCCTCGTACGCATCGCGTCCGAGCCGCTTCACGCGAGGCTCGGTTTCGGGGGCCCCTCCGAGCCAGATGCGACCGAGTCGCCGCGGATCGGTGAACGCGATGCCGTGTCCTCCGCGGACCTCGATGAGCAAGCGCAAGAATCGAGGTGTGCCATCCGGGTCCTCGAAGGGCGCCGCGCCGTGGACGTGAAGTCGCGTCCCTTGGCTCCCCACTTCGCGAATCCAGCCACTCATGCCGAGGTGTCCGAAGAGGGTGGGGCCGGGACCACGGAGCCGGATCCAAAAAAATTTCCCGCGCCGTCCGATGGCGTCGACGGTGCGGCCGACGAGCGCATTTTCGACGGCGTTCGGTGAGTCCTTCGAGAACACGATCGGATCGCGCACGACCTCCACGCGCGCGATCCGTTTTCCGACGAGCGTCTTCTTCATCAGACGGCAGACGGACTCGACCTCGGGGAGCTCGGGCATCTCGGTGACGGCATCGTAGGCACCCCGCGCGGAGATGCCAGTCTGTAAAATTCCACGCGCGCGCCATGTCACGAAAGTCATGATCCGCGATTTTTCGATGCACATGATCTTCGAGAAAAATAGATAGATCCGCGATCGTCGCTGATTGGCTCGTCAGGTGCACAGCGCTCTCGGCGACGAGAAACGTGTGTCATCGGCCATCGGTGGCCGTTGGGATTTGGGAGGAGGGTCAATGAAGAATCGATCGAGTCGACTCGCGATCGCGGGGGTGACGTGTGGCCTCGCCGTGCTGACGCAGCTCGCGACGGAGCGCGAAGCTTCGGCGTGCGGCGGCTGTTTTCACGAAGCGCCGCAACCGCAAAATCCGCAAGCGGTCGCGGACATCACCGACGAGCGCATGCTGCTCTCGGTCTCCGAAACGCAGACCACGCTCTACGACCAGATTCGTTACACCGGCAATCCGGCGTCGTTCGCCTGGGTTCTGCCGATCAAGGGAGCTGTCGACGTCGGGCTCAGCGCCGACATCCTGTTCGATTCCGTCGACGCGCTCACCTCGACACGGATCACGGGACCGGCGCCGCCCGTGTGTCCACCGCCGCCCAACTGTGGTTACGGCGACGACGGCGACTACGCGCACAGTGGCGGAGGCTGCGGCTGCGGGTTCTCCGCGGACGACTCGGCGAGCGGCTTCTCGTCGGCCAACAGCGACAGCGGATCGGCCAAGAACGACAGCGGCGGCTTCAGCGACACGCCGCCGCCGGTCACGGTCACCAAAGAGGACAACGTCGGACCGTACGAGACGGTGCAACTGCACTCGACCGATCCGAACGCGTTGAACGATTGGCTCACGACGAACGGATTCGTGATCCCTCCGGACGTCACGCCGATCATCGATGCGTACGTGAGCGAAGGTTTCGATTTCTTGGCCATGCGCCTCTTGCCGAACGAAGGCGTGCAAGCGATGCGGCCGGTGCGCGTGACGATGCCCGGCGCTTCGCTCTCGCTGCCCCTTCGCATGGCCGCGATCGGAACGGGTGCGACGGTCGGCATCACGATCTGGGTCGTCGCCACCGGTCGCTACGAGCCGCAAAATTTCCCCTTCTTTCACATCGATGACGCTCAATTGATTTGGGATTTCCAGACGCAATCGAGCAACTACACGACGGCGCGCGCCCAGAACGAAGCGACCCTCGCCGGCAAGGGCTGGGAGTTGGAGAGCTCGATCGACATCAACGCGCAGACGATCGCGAACGCCAATATGACGAGCGGCGCGAGCGTCAGCGGGATCGTCTCCACCGCCGCGGCCGACGACGACTATCTTCCGATCACGGTCGGAGTCGACGCCGGCAGCACGGCAGGCGAAGACGCTGGCGATGATGCGGGGGACGCTAGCGCATCGGACGCCTCGATCGTGGAGAGCGCCGACGAAGTGCGCGATCAAGACATCACGACGCTCCTCGAGCCATCGGGGACCTCGGGAATCGTTCGCGTGACGCGCATGCGCAGCGACATCTCGCATTCCGCGATGACCACGGACTTCGTCGTGCAAGCCTCCGCCAATCAGAACGAGCTGTCGAACGATCGCACCGTCACGCGATCGACGAACGCTCCCGTGTGCCCGCAATATCCACCGTGCTCGTCGTCGCCCTCGTCCGACACGCCGGCGGGCACGTCAGGCGGCTCGGGCTGCGCCGTCTTGCCGCGCCACGACGACAAGGGCACGGTTCTCATGTTCTTGGGCCTGTTCGGGCTCGTTCTCCGTCGCGTCCGAGCTCGTCGCCGCAAGTAGCGTCACCTCCGAAACGCCGTCGAATTCGCATCATTTCGCGTCTGGACGATGATTGCGATTTGAGTTAATCATTGTCGCATCATGAAACCGACTCCGAAGGGCTGGCCGCGTCTTTCCGCTTCCGTGTACTACGACGACCCGCGCGCCGCGATCGAGTGGCTCTGCAAAGCGTTCGGGTTCGAGAAGCGCATGGTCGTCGAAGGTGACGACGGCACGATCGTGCACTCCGAGCTCACGTTCGGCGACGGACTCGTGATGATCGGGAGCACGGGGAAACACGAGCCGGGCAAGGAAGCCTGGCAGGCGATGCAGAAGAGCCCGGCCGAGGTCGACGGCGCGAACACGCAGGCCG
>JAICXU010000587.1 GCA_025934595.1 Polyangiaceae bacterium
GATCCGCGCCGGCCTTCGCGATGAGCGTGGGATTCGTCGTGACGCCGGAGACGACGCCCCAACCGACGCCCTTTTCGATTTCGCCGAAGTCTGCCGTGTCGAGAAAGAGCTCCATCCCCGTGGACGTCGCAATTCACGTGCCCGAGGCGAACGAAAATATCCCCATTTCGCCGGCAAATTTCGCGATTTTTTGCGTGCGACATGACACCGCGAACGAGCGCGCTCGCCACAATGAGGCATTTGCGTAGCTCGCGACGTGAGAACGACGCGGGCGCACAAAAAAAAGGGCGATGCCGAGTGGCGCCGCCCTTTCGTCTCACGCGAAATCGATCACGTGGCCTTTTCGTCCATTCGTTCGAATGCCGTCGCTTCGCGTCGAGATCTGGTCAGCTTTTCGCGCTCCAGCGCGATGCGTGCCGAGCTCCACCACACCTTGCGGAGAGATTCCTTCCGAAGATGATCGAAAGCTCGAGCTTGCCTCGCGCCGATGTCTTGCATTTGATTTTTCACCGTCAGCCTTTCAGCTGTTTGCCACTGCCGCCCACGACGGGAATGCGTTTCGGTTTCGCTCGCGCCGCCTTCGGTACCCGGATGGTGAGCACACCATCGGCGAGGTGGGCCGCGAGCAGTGAGTCGTCCACGTAGTCGGGCAGCTCGAACGCGCGATGAAACGCGCCGTACGCGCGCCCCATGAGGACGCGTTCGCGCTCGCCTCGCTCGAAGCGGCGTATGCCCTTGATGGTGAGGACGCGATTCTCGAGCGTGACCTCGAGGTCGTCTTCTTTCACACCCGGAACATCACACACGAACGTGATCTGATCGTCGTCCGAGCGGATGTCGATTTGAGGTGTGAAATTTCTCGTATTCAGCGCCGTGCCGACCATGGATCCCATGACGTCGTCGACCATGCGATCCAGCGTCGGAACGGCATCCCAGTTTTCGAACATGAGATACCTCCGTGCTTTGGAAAATGAGGACTTGAGGGCGCGCGGTGCCCATGGCGCGAAGCTCGCGCGGCATGTGCACCATCGCTTCCCGTGCAGGAGGTAATCACGCGCAAACGGCCGTCAAGCGGTCGTGAAAATTTTTTTTCGGTCGCGTTCGCATGAAACGAAGATGGCCGATTTCGATGCAGGCGCGCGGACCGCGCCGGCCTTGGCACATCGGCTGCACTTCGCTCGATGCATGAACGCATCGAGGTTTCTCCTCGCGCTCGCCTTTCTCGTGATCACGGGGTGCGACAACGAAGCAACGACACCGAACGTCGTCGAAAATGTGTCGTACGTCACGAACGTCTATACGGCCGCGCCCGTGTCGTCGGCGCACGTCGTCGCCGCGGATCCACCGGTCGTCGTCGTGGATTCACCGCCCGTCGGATCACCGACCATCCCCGCCTGCGAACGATTCTTCCAGCTCACCGAATCGTGCGCGCGGTCTCTCACATCGGACGCCGCCGCCCTTTCGAAATTCGAGGGTCGCGTGCAATCGGCGCGTGCTGCGGCATCTCGCGCCGAAGCGAGCGGCGAACCGGGGCTCATTTCCCAAGCGGCCGCGCAGTGCGAAGCGGCCGCGGATGCTTATCGGGTGGCGCCATGCGGATGATCCGAAGCGCCGGCATCTTGGTCGTCGCGACGTATCTGCTCGGAGGATGCGGCTACCCGTATCCCCGTGACGCCTATGACGAGGCCGCGAACACGTGGGTCGCGACGCCGACCGCGGAGACGAGCGCGATGGCACGCGGCGACTCGTCGCACGCGATCGTGCGAACCGATGATGCGAACGAAGCGCGCGAGATCTGCGCAGAGGGCAGCGTGGCCGAATGCGAGGCGGCATGCGACGGCGGAAATCTCGCGACGTGCGTGTCGCTCGCGCAAATGCTGCACGCGGGCACGCGCATGCAGCCCGATCCCGATCGCGCGAGCCGCATTCTTCTTCGTGCGTGCGATCGCGGTCGCAGCGACGCATGCCTGCAACGCGGCGTGTGGATGCAGGCCACCGACATCGGCGAAGCCGCCGAGCTCTTCATGCGTGCATGCGACAGCGCCGAGAAGGGTCGAGCATCGACGACGACGAGCTGCGCGTTGTGGATGAATTTGCTCGACGAGCATGTCTACACGCCGACCCAAGACGACGAGATCGCCGGTCTCTCGCACATCTGTGAGCTCGAAGAGAGCGGCGTGCTCTCGCCGGGCTCGACAATCTCGAACGGCAGCCTCTCGTTTCGTTATCGCGGCGGCGCGTGCGGGCGCCTCAAAGATCTCGGCATGACGGGCGCGGTGACGATGAGCGAAGCGCAAGTGAAATCGTCGGCGCCGGCATCGACGACACCCGTTGCGACGAATCCCGCCGCGCCTCGATGGTGACGCGGGTCAGGGATGCTGCGCGATGACGAGACGCGCGGCCTGCGCATCGGTGAGGTACGCGTTGCCGTCCGCATCCACCACCGCGTTGCGCGCGCCCGGCGGCGTGTCGGCGGTGGCGACGATCGTGAGCTGACCTTTCTCGTCGACCGTGGCCACCGTGAGCTTCGCTGCCTTGCCCGCGCCCGCATAAATACGGCCATTCGCGAGATCGAGATTGTCGACGCCCGCGCCGGTGTCGAGCTTGCCGAGGAGCGCGCCATCGTGATCCGTGTCGAGCACTTGCAGATGGTCGGTGCATGCGACGATCAAGAAGTGATGCGACGGCTCGTAAGCAAGACCGCGCGGACCTTGCTCGCCGCATTTCGGCGACCACGTCGACACGACTTTGTGCGTCTTCACGTCGATGGCGAGCGTGCCGTCTTTGTCCTCGAGGTTCGTGAAGAAGCGGCCGCTCGCGTCGTCGGAGGTGTAGCCCTCCGGTGAGCCGGCGACTTTGATCGTCGTCTTCACGCGGAGCGCCGCGGGCTTCGATGCGTCGAGGACGACGATCGATTGATCGCGCGGTGTCGTGACCCACACTTCTTTCGCGCTCGCTATGAATGCGACGCCGTCCGTGCTCGCGGCGAGCTTCAGACACTTTCCGAGCTTCGACGTCGCGAGCTCGACGGGACACACCTCGCCCGTCGCGCGATTGCCGATGAACGCGAATCCGTTTCCGATCGACACGGCGCTCGGTCCGACTTTTCGCTTCTGACCGCGGGCCTCGCGTTCTCCGGTCTTGAAGCCACCGATGGTCGCGAACGTCTTCGCGTGCGTGTCGAAAACGAAGACGTTGCCGGTCGTGCCTTCCGGAACCCACACGCGCGAACCCGCCGATTCGTACGCGATGTAATCGAGCGAAGCGGGCGCCACGACGTTCGGAAGCGGATGCGGATCGATCGCGAGCGTCGGAACGCCGGGCGTCGCCGGCGTGGCCGCAGTGGTCCCCGCGTCGACGATCGCAGGCGAAACGACGGGCGCTGCGCTCGCGC
>JAICXU010000508.1 GCA_025934595.1 Polyangiaceae bacterium
GCTCACGTTCCACATTCCGCATGCGCGCTCCTTGAAGGACAAACGCAGCGTGGTGAGGAGATTTCGCGACCGCGTGCGATCGCATCATGAGGTGTCGATCGCCGAGGTCGGAGCCCAAGACATTCTCCAACGCGCCGTCTTCGGCGTGAGCGTGGTCTCGTCGGACGCGGCGGTATGCGACTCGGTCCTCGCGAAAGTCGCGCGTGATGCCGAGACCGATCGCGACGCCGTGCTGACGGATCGCGAAACCGAAATCCTGACGATGGGAGACGACGATGGGTGAGGTGAAGAGATCGGCGCGCGTCGCCGAGGGCTTGATGCAGGAGCTCGCGGTGCTCGTTTCGCAGAAGCTCCGCGATCCGCGCGTGCAGGGTGCCGTCATCTCCCGCGTCGATATGAGCGACGATCTCCGTCAGGCGCGCGTGTACGTGCGCGCGCTCGAAGGCGCGGTTGACAATGCGAAGAAGAAAGAGCTCATCGAAGGGCTCGAACGAGCCACCGGGCTCTTGCGCCGCGAAGCCACGCGTGCGCTCAAGCTGCGCGTCGCACCCGAGCTCAAATTTTTCTACGACGACGGGCAAGACAAGCGATCGCGCATCGACAATCTCTTGCTCGAGATCGAGCACGAATCGAAATCGAAGGGAAAATAGCGGGAATTTTTTGATCCACGGCCGGGTGCGTGATCGAAAAATCGGCGTCGTGATCTCAGAACGCGACGCCGAATCCGCCTGACATTCCCTGCTCTCCGAGCGGCACGCCTTCGATGAAGATGTCGGCGATGCGACCGAGCGGCGCGCTCACGCCGAGGCCGAGCTGATAGTGATTCACGTCGGTGCCGGTCACTTTCTGTCCGTCGTGCGTCCAATTCACCGGGCCGCCGAAGATGCGCCCGACGAGATATGGCGAGAACCAATCGCCGATCGTCCAGCCGACGACGGCGCCGGTGCGAAGATCGAACGCGTCGTAGAGCGCACGCGCATTCGACGGCAGGGTTCCTCGCGTTTGCATCGAAAGAAAAGTGAAGCCGAGCGTGCCGAGGACGTACGGACGCACGCCGCTCGAGTCGACGAAGCGATACGACGCGCCGAGCAGCATGACGACTCCGCTGTTCGTCTCGAACTTCTCGCCGCCTCCGTTCATGGACCCGGGAAACGCGGGACCCGCGCCGATCTGGAGGGCGAGCTTCGGCACCGGCATCGCGTCGAGCGTCGTGACGAAGTTGAAGCGCTGTTGATCGAAGCGGCTACCGTCATCGAAACGAATCGCCGTGGCCGTGAACGACGCCGTGTCGGCGAGATGCCACTTGGGTCGCGTCTCCTCGTCGTGCTCGCTCAAGCTACACGCCGCGAGGCCGGCCGCCCCTCCCGCCGACGCGCCACATGCCGAGGCGCGCGACGACATCGACGTGACTAGCGCGGCCGCGAGTGCGGCGAGGACCCACGTTCGATCGCGCGCTGGGATCACGGTGTGACAGAACGTAACGAAAATCGGGCCGAAATATGCCGTTTTTTTGCAGATCCACGGGCACGTTCGATGGCGCAGCGGTTGCTACGGAAAAAGAAGGACTGAAGCGAGGGCACGATGAACCACGAGGTCTACGAGATCCAACCGGCACGACCGGGTCGCCGGAGCGACCTCCATGAGCAGATCGTCGCCGTGCGGGGTGGCGGCATGTGCCTGCGCCTTTCGGGGTCCGGCTCGCCGACCGTGATTTTCGACTCCGCGATCCGAAAAGGACGAGATGCCTGGAACGACGTGTTCGGCGAGCTCGCGCTGCTCACGCGCGTCTGCTCCTACGATCGCAAAGGAATCGGCGGCAGCACGGTTCCGCCATCGCGTCCGCATGGCAATCGTCAAATGGCCGACGACCTCTACGAGTTGCTCCGCAATGCACGCATCGGAGGGCCGTACGTGCTCGTCGGTCACTCGATCGGCGGCATCAACATGCGGCTCTTCGCGGCCGCACATCCCGATCTCGTCGCGGGGATGGTGCTCGTCGACGCAGCAGATGATCCGACGCCGCTCTGGGAGCTGATGCCGGCCGACGCACGAGCGAGGCGACGCGACGAGCTCCGAAGAGATCCCGAGGGCCTCGATTGGGATTCGTTCGTGCAAGGTGCGAAGTCCGCCGACGTGGAGTGCGTTTCGATCGGCCACAAACCGCTCGCGGTGATCTCGAGAGGCCTTCCGGACGCACCGTTCGGCGCTTCTCCGGAGGTCGAGGCCGCATGGCTTCGCATTTGGAACGCGCAACAGGCGCGCTTTCTCAAGATGTCGACGAATGCCGTCCACATCGTGGCGAAGAACAGCGGGCACATGATCACGACGCAAGCCCCCGAGCTCATCATCGCTGCGGTGCGGGCCGTCGTGCATGCGTGTCGCGCGCGCACGGACGCCTAGCGGCAATTTCGGCGAAAAATCAGGCGCAAATCTCGACTTGGCGGGCGCCCTCCGCTTGTGGCATGTTGCGGGACCTTCCGTTCGGGCGTGGTAGCCAAGTGGTTAGGCAACGGTTTGCAAAACCGTCATACGTGGGTTCGAATCCCATCCACGCCTCCGCGGCGACGTCGTCGCCGCTCGGCGTGGATGGGCGTTCGCGAGGCGTCCGGTTACGTCGAAGACGTAACCGGGCCGGCTACGAATCCCACCGGTTGACCGCTAGGTTCTTGCGTGCGAAACGATCGCCGGACCAAGGGTCGCAGGATCACTTTTTCGATTTTGCCCTTCCGAAGTCTCGCAGGGTTTCGTTCTTGCAGCTTTGGAGAAGGTCGTTCGCGAGCGTCTCGTCGTCGAAGCCGCGCGCGAGCGTCACCGCACCGACCCACGCGCAGAACATGCGGAGCGCGCGCTCTCTCTCGCGCTTCGTCTTCGCGCCGGATCTTCGAATCGTGGCGTCGAGCATCTCGCGGACGTTCTCCGTGAAGACGTGTCGAATCTCGGGACGTGTTCGCGCCATCTCGCTGCCGAGCGATGGCAGCGGACAGCGCGTCACCTGTTCGTGCAGATGTCCTTCCGACAAATATTGGCGCGCCGCGTACTCGACCCATTTTTTTCCGACGAGATTTCCTTTCGGCGAATCCGCCCAGTCGCCGAGGAAGAAGAAGTGCTTGCGCGCGTCGTCGAACGCTTTGCCGAGCGCCTCGGCCACGAGCGCGTCGCGATTCTCGAAGTGCGCGTAGAACCCGCCGCGCGTGAGATCCGCAGCCGCCATCACGTCGTCGATGGCTGGTTTTTCGAGACCCTGCTCACGCAAAAGACGTGACGCTTGCGACAAGATTCGCGCGCGGGTTCGCCGCTTTTTTCCCGCTCGATCTTCGCGGGGCACGGCGAGCTTCGTGGGGGCGGCGTTCGGCATATGTCGAACAACATAGCACTCAGTAGTGGAACGAAAAATCGTACGGCGCGCACGTCGTCGCGTCCGCCGCCGTGACGCTCATCCACACGCCGGCGTCTTGGCAAACGTGGCGAATGTCCATCCCTGGGTCGATGCCGGTTTTGCAGCACCCGTCGTGCCCGCCTGCGTTCGCGACGGTCGTATCGGAGGGGCACACGAAATCGCCGGTCGCGCCTTCGGTGCACGTCATGTAGATGCAGAGCGTGACTTGGACCGGCGACGAAACGGCGCCCGCCGGATCGTTCTCGTAAGGGCTGCCGAAGAGGACGGTCTCGGTGTTTCCTTCGTAGTGATACCAGTCGACGTCGCCGTTCGACGTGAACGCGCCGCATTCTTCTTTACCGCTGGTGTCGTCGTTGCCGATCGCGCCTTCGTCGTACGCCGTGCCCTCGGTGTCGTTCGTCGCCGTGGCCGGGCCGGGCGCATCGCACGCCGCATCCAAAGGTGCACAATA
>JAICXU010000906.1 GCA_025934595.1 Polyangiaceae bacterium
AAGCTCGTCGCGTTCGCGCTCCGCACGCAATTCGTCGTGTTCGTCGCCGTCGCGGTGATCATCGGCGCGGGGCTTTTCGCCTACAAAAACCTGGATATCGAGGCGTATCCGAATCCGGTGCCACCCCTCGTGGAAGTGATCACGCAACCCGGTGGTCTCTCCGCGGAAGAAGTGGAGCGCACGGTGACGGTGCCGATCGAGATCGGCCTCTCCGGCATGCCGGGTCTCGACCACATTCGATCGCAGTCGCTCTTCGGCCTCTCGGACGTGAAGTGCTACTTCAACTGGGGCACCGAATACGGCGAAGCGCGCCAAGAGGTGATCAATCGCCTCCAGTTCACCGATTTGCCCGACGGCATTCATCCGGAGCTGTCGCCGTGGAACGCGATCGGCGAGGTCTTTCGTTACAGCGTCGTCGGCAAGGGTTACACGCTGCAAGAGCTGAAGACCGCGCAGGACTGGATCCTCGAGCGTCAATTCAAGCAAGCGCCCGGCGTCATCGACGTCGTCTCGTTCGGCGGGGAGACGAAGCAGTATCACGTCGGTCTCGATCCCTTTCGCCTGCAGGGCCAACACGTCACGCTCGACGCCGTCATCACCGGCATCCAAAACGCGAACCGCAACGTCGGCGGTCAGCGCATGAATCTGGGCGAGCAAAGTTACAGCGTCCGCGGGGTCGGCCTCTTCAAGACGACGCACGACATCGAGAACGTCGTCATCGCCGAGCACAACGGCGTACCCACGCGCGTGCGCGACATCGCGGTCACCAGCATCGGCGCCGCGCCTCGTCTCGGTCAGGTCGGTCACGACAAAGATCCCGACATCGTCGAAGGCGTGGTGCTCATGCGCTACGGCGGCGAGACGAAGCCCACGCTCGAGGGCATCCACGATCGCATCCACTACATCCGCGAAAATCACCTCCTGCCGCCGGGCATGGACATCGCGCCGTATTACGATCGCGGAAACCTCGTCGAGCTCACGACGCACACCGTGCTCCACAACTTGCTCGTGGGCATGATCCTCGTGTCGGGCGTGCTCATTCTCTTTCTCGGCGACGCGCGTGCAGCGCTGATCGCCGCGCTGAACATTCCGATCGCGCTCCTCATCGCGTTCACCGGGATGGTCACGACCGGCACGTCGGCGAACTTGATCTCCCTCGGCGCGGTCGACTTCGGCATCGTCGTCGACTCGTCGGTCATCATGATGGAGAATATTTTCCGTCACGTCGGGCCACACGGCCGCGGAAGCATGATCGAGCGCATCGGCGCGAGCGCCAGCGAGGTCGCGACGCCCATGGCGTTTTCCACCGCCATCATCGCCGTAGCGCTTCTTCCGCTCTTCACGATGACCGGCGTCTCGGGCGTCATCTTTTCACCGATGGCGCACATGGACGCGTTCGCGATCGGCGGCGCGATCATCCTCGCGCTCACGCTTTCGCCCGTGCTCGCGTCGCGGTTGATGAAGCCGGGACAGGAAGAAAAAGACAGCTTCCTCATGCGCCATTTGCAGCGCGTGTATCGCCCCGCGTGCGAGGTGACGTTGAAGCAACCGAAGATCGCGGTCGTCCTCACGATCGTGCTCGCGGGCGCGTGCTTCGCCTTGTTTCCCTTCTTGGGCGGCGAGTTCATGCCGAAGCTCGAGGAAGGAAACATTTGGGTGCGTGCGACCTTGCCCACGTCCATTTCGCTCGACCAATCCGGAAAAATCGTCGGCCGCATGCGCGACATCATTCGCGGCTGCCCCGACGACCCGAATGCGCCGTGCGATCATCCCACGCACCCCGAGGTCGAGACCGTCGTTTCGCAGAACGGTAGACCCGACGACGGCACCGATGTCTCGGGTTTCCAAAACATCGAGCTCTTCGCGCCGCTCGCTCCGTTCGAGACCTGGCCGCGCGGCATGACGAAAGAGAAGCTCACCGACGAGCTCTCGCGCCAGCTCTCGGATGCGTTTCCCGGCGTCGTGTTCAACTTCTCGCAATTGATCAGCGACAACGTCGAAGAGGCGCTCTCCGGCGTCAAAGGCGAGAACTCGGTCAAGATCATCGGCACCGATCTCAAGATCAACGAGAAGAACGCCGAAGACATCGTCGACGCGATGGGCAAGGTCGACGGTGTGAAAGACCTCGGCATGTTCCATTCGCTCGGACAGCC
>JAICXU010000024.1 GCA_025934595.1 Polyangiaceae bacterium
CGCTCGGCGACGTCCTCGGACAAGGGGTGGCGGCGATGCTGCGCGCGCCCCACGTTCTCGCGGCGGGATCGCTCGCGATTTTTGCGGCCAGCGCTGCGCTCCTTCTCGCGGGCACGGCCGCGTCGCCTCCGCAGAAATCTCTCGAACGATCCGGAAACGAGGCGTAACAAACCGGCATGTTCGTTCCGATCTTGCCGCGCACGCTCGAGGCATGCTTTCGCGATCTCGGATCGGCGAAGGCCGAGACCCGCGTGTCGGCGGCGAGCGATCTCGGACGCGCCGCGGCCGGAGACCTCGCGAATCGCGCGCGTGCGATCGCGGCGCTCGAAAAGGCGCTCGGCGACGAAGCGGCGGCGGTGCGGGCGGCGTCGGCGGTGGCGCTTGCCGATTTGAAGGCCAAAGAGGCGCTCCCGAAGCTGCTCGTGGCGATCGAGGACGCCGATCCCATGGTGCGTCAGATGGCGATCGTCGCCCTCGGAGAAATTCGAGACGATCGCGCGCTGCCAAGGCTTCGTCGATGTTTGAAAGACGAGCGCGCCGAGATTCGCTTTCAAGCCATCATCGCGTTCGCGCGCATCGCCGACGCCGACGAAGCGGCCGACGCGATCGTGAGCGCATCGTCCGACGACGACGAGAATGTGCGCTACATCGCGCTACGCTCCGCGGAAGATCGCGTCGGCGAAGAATCTCTGCGCGACAAGGTCACGGCGAGCGCGGAAAAATCCTTGAAGGACTCCTCGTCGCATGTCGCGGTCGCGGCTGCGATCTTTCTCGCGAAAGCGAAGCGGAGCGACGGTCGAAAGCTCATCGAATCGGTGATCCTCGGCTCGGTGCGCGTGCAGAAAGAAGACGAGCGCGAAGCGGTGGAGATCGCCGGCGAGCTCGAGATGCGCGATTTGCAAAAGGAGCTCGAGCGCCGCGCGTGGGGCCTCGGATCGAAGGTGCGCGACACGTGCGCGTTCCACGCGAAGATCGCGCTCGCGCGGATGCGACATCCTCGCGCGACCTCGGAAATCGAAGCCGATTTGCGATCGTCGAGGCGCGAGACTCGAGACGCCGCCGTCGTCGCGGCAGGTCGCGCGAAGATGCGCGAGCTCAAGGCCGCGATCGAGAAAATCGAAGACGTCGATGCCGATTTGCGCGCCGCCGCGCTCGAGGAGCTCGCGTGAGCGATCTGCGCCGCGACGACGTGCAACAGACCTGCGCGCTCTACGAAGGCGTTCGTTTCGATGCGCTCGCGCCGAAGCCGCACGTCGAGAGCTACTTCGTCAAAGCGAACGATCCCTTTCGCCGCCGCGCTCTCTGGGTGCGCGCCACCATTTTTGCGTCGCGCCGCGATCCGAGCGCGGCGATCGCGGAGGCGTGGGCGATCGCATTCCGCGAAGACGGCACCAGCGTCGCCGTGAAGACGCAGGTGCCGTTCGCACGCGCGCGGTTCTCGCGCGAGGGCATCGACATCTCGATCGCCGACGTGCTCACGATGACGCGCCTCGCATCCGCCGGCGGCATCGAGACCGGCGATCGCAAAGTGACGTGGGATTTTTCGATCGGCGGACGCGAAGAAGCGCTCGTGCACCTTCCGACGCGCCGCATGTACGAAAAAAAATTCCCCGCGCAAAAATACGTTTCACCACGCCTCGACGCGCGAATCACCGGGAAATTCCAGGTTCACACGGAGGCGAGCGACGAGACCTGGGACATCGAGAATTGGCCCGCGCTCCTCGGTCACAACTGGGGCGCCGGCAACACGCCCCTTTACGCGTGGGCGCATTGCAACGCGTGGACGGGCAGCGAGGAGGTCGTCTTCGAAGCCGTCGCCGGCAAACCGAAGCTCGGACCCGCGCCCTCGCCGAAGCTCCTCTCCTCGTTCTACGTGCGTCATCGCGGCGTCCGCTACGACATGAATCGCGTCGGCACGATCTTGGGCGCGCGCTCGCGTCTCGACGTCACCGGCGATCCGAAGACATGGCGCTTCTCGGCGAAGACCGATCTCGCGCGCATCGAAGGCGAGATCAGCTGCGCGACGTCCGGCTTCGTCGGCCTCTACTACGCGAATCCCACCGGCCCCGTCACCTACTGCCTCAATTCGAAGCTCGCCACCATTCGTCTGTCGCTCGCGCTCTCCGGACGCCACGCGTTCGAGGTCCGCTCCGACAAATGCGCGTTCGAGATCGGGACACGCGACCCGCATCACGGCGTGCGCATGTATGTGTAGAATACACTTATAAAATGTCGAATTCATCGACCAAAAACGTCGTCTCGCTTGCGTCGCAGGCCGTCACCCTATTCGGCGTCGCGCTTTGGCTCGGCGGCATGCTGACGCTCGGCGCGCTCGTCGCCCCCGTCGTCTTCACGATCGTCCCCGCGCCGACGAGCGCAGACGCGATGACGATCGTCTTTCGACGCTTCGACGTCGTCGCGGTCACGTGCTCCGCCGCGATGCTGGCTTCGGAGATCTGGCGCGTGCGGGCCGCCGAAAAAATCTCGCGGATCGAGATCGCGCGTGGCGTCTCGCTCGCGATCGCAGCTCTGCTCGCGCTCGTCGAAGCGCTCGTCGTGTCGCCGCGCATCGCGGAGCTGCATCGCGCCGGCGCCGTCCGCGGGCTCGGCGATCTCGGCCAAAAGCTCGAATCGATGCACGCGCTCGCCGAGGCCATCTCCAAAACGGAGGCCCTCTCGCTCGCCATTTTCTTGATGCTTTACCTGGTGATTCAGGAGCGTGATCGCGGCGAAAAAGCAGCGAAAAAAGCCGCGTGAATCATGGAGAAACGCTTGCGTTGTCGCGCGATCGACGTCACGATCATCCGGTAGTCCTTCGCTTTCGGATTCCTTAACGATGAAGACTGGCTTGCAACGCATCGCCCGGGTGTTCTTGTGCTTCGTGTGCACGTTTGCGTGCGCCGCGGCGGCGGGGGCGTGCAACGCGGCCGATGACACGGCGAGCGCCGGTCCCCGCATCGACGGCGGCGGCGGATCGGTCGACGCGAAAGCTCCCGGCGACGCCATCGCGGGCTCGTGCTTGCCCGGCGACGTCACGAGCTTCACCGGAGGCGACTACCATCCCCCCGTCGGCGCGTACCAAGGTCTCTGCGATGCCGACACGATCGAGGCGTACGTCGACTGCAAAAAAAATACGAACCCGACCTCCTGCAACTTGCTGCTCACGGGCATGGGCGCAGCGTGCCTCGCGTGCATCGAGACGCCCGTCACCGCGGCGAGCTGGGGTCCCGTCGTCGTCGATGCGAGCGGAACGCGCGCCACCCTGAACCTCCCGGGATGCCTCGCGCTCGCATACGGCGAAGGCACGAGCTCCACGGGATGCGGCGGAACGCTGCAAAAAGAGGCGAATTGTGAGGTCGCGGCCTGCGGCACGAATTGCGCGACGGCATCGACGGACGATCTCGAGTCCTGCGAGCTCGCGTCGATTGCGTCGAGCGGCGGCTGCAACGCATTCTCGAGCGCGGCCGAGGAAGCGTGCGCCGCCGACGGCGGACCGGCCGCCGACGCGTGCTTCCAGCAAACCTATCCGGACGGCGGACCTTCCGAAGACGTCTACGACTATGCGGGTCGACTTGCGGCATACTTCTGCGGCTTCGGCGCCGCGGACGGCGGACTGGCCGGAGACGGAGGCTGAGAAATGAAAAATCCGAAGCTTCGCTCCAGAACCTTTTGGCTCGTCGCCACGGTTACAATGATGAGCGGCGGAATGATCGGCGCGTGCTCGTCATCGAGCGACAATGGCTTCGCGGCCGACGCCGGAAGCGACGGCACGTTCGGCGACGGATCGTCCAGCGACGGATCACGCGACGGATCGAGCACGAGTGACGGATCGAGCGGCACCGACTCGGGCCCCGTCACGTGTGCGGCGCAGACGCTCGAAGGCACGTGCGATCTCGTCACGCAAAATTGCGAAGCGGGCAACGAGTGCGATCCGATCGAAAACGCCGACAACAGCGTCACCGCGCAATGCGTCCCCCAGAGCACCGGCTCGGTGCCGCTCGGTCACGAGTGTTGTCCGAACGCCGCGAACCAAGGCGGCTGCGTGTCGGGCACGTTCTGTCTCGGCCCCGATTGCACCGACCTCGACGGCGGCGCGGGATCGAAGAGCGGACGTTGCTCGCCGTACTGCTGCCAAGGCGACAACGGAAAATGCGCCGAGAGCGATCCCGAAGGCATCAAGGGAACGTGCGACACGAATCTCATCGGAACGAATCCGCAAGACGGCGGCGAGCTCTTCTTCGGATCCGGCTGCACGTACAAGCCTCCGTGCAAACCGTTCCACGTGCAGTCGTGCGGCAGCGACACGTCGGCGACGTGCACGCTCCAAGACGACGGCGTCTCGTTCCGCTGCAGCGGCATCTTCAATCCGCCCGGCCTCGACGCGGGCATCGTATGCAACGCGGCGAACGCGTGCGCGAGCGGCCTCGAGTGCTTGGGCCCGCTCGACGGCGGCGCGACGTGCACGCTGATGTGTTACCGCGCGGACGGCGGCACGCCTCCATTCGATGCCGCCGCGCTCCCGATGACGCCCGGATTCGGTGGGTGCAACGCCGGCCAGACGTGCAACGGATCGTTCATCGGTGCGCCGGGTTGGTACGGGTTCTGTGTGCCGTAAAAACGAGACCGAGACACGACGGAGAGCTGGGCGAAGAGCGGTGAAGACGCGATGAAGAACGAGACCGAGACACACGTCAGAGAGAGGAGGGGCTCGCGATAGCTTTGAGCCTTTTCGGGAAATATGCCTCGGCCGTACTTTTTTCGGCGGGGCGTTTTTGCGAAGAAGCTCTTGATTAGCGGCAAAAACAGAGTAGAAAACGTGGCCCTCGCCGGTCTGCGCTTGGGTGCGGCGGGAACGTGGGTGTTTTTTTCGAAGAATTTTTTTTCGAAAAAAAAATTTTAAAAAGTGTTCGTTGGCTTGCGGCAAGAGAGCCGCGCGTCCTTTAGGAGGCATCATGTTGAAGAAGTCGATTGGTTTGACTGCGGCGGCTCTCGCCCTTGGCGTCATTGGTTTGATTGGTAATGGTTGCTCGAGCACGAGCACGAGCAGCGGCCCGAGCGACTCGGGTCCTGCCGGCGACACCGGCCCCAAGAAGGACTCCGGCCCCAGCGGCGGCGACAGCGGCCCCGCGGCTCCGGCTTGCTACTCGGACGTCGGCGTCAGCATCCCCTGGGGTCCCGCCACGCTCCATCAGAATGTCTGCTCGGATGCCGACATCCAGTCGTACTTCGATCTCTGCCTCACGGCTCCCGAAGCTGGCGTCGACGGCGGCGGTCTCTGCGACGACTTCATCCTCAGCCACGTCGGTTGCGCGAGCTGCATCATCGGACCGCTCAAGGTTCCGGATGCAGGCACGGCCTCGGGCACGACGCCCGCGCCCGTCACGTACGACGGCAGCTCCTACACGTTCCTCAACATCGCAGCGTGCCTCGGCGCCATCTCGGGCGCGGATGCCACCTGCCAGTCCTCGTTCGCGAACGCGCAAGACTGCGCGGAGCTCGATTGCGAAGGCTGCGTGGCGGGCGACGACGCGAACGGCACGCAGACCACCGCGTGCATCAACTACGACCTCAACAGCGGCGCGTGCGCGACAAGCTACCCGGTCGACAGCACCTGCGCGACGACCGTCAACGGCGTCGCCGACGCAGACGCACAGAGCAAGTGCGGCATCTCGTCGTCCGGCACGTTCGAGGACGGATTCAAGGGCATCGCGCACGCGTTCTGCGGCGCGCCTTGATTCACTCGCGCGCAAGCCTGCGCGCTCCACGTGCATCGGTTTGAGCGCGTGAGCTGAATGAAATCGGGGTGACTCTTTTCGAGTCACCCTTTTTTCTTTTGTTCGATTAGATCTTTCGCGGAAGAAATCACCATGCTTTTTCGCTCGAGCATCATGCGCATCGCATTTCTCATTTTCGTCCTGCCCCTGGCCTCGACCGGTTGCTCGTCGTGCGGCGAAGACAGTCGCGGTGATCCGGCGGCGTCCTCCGCCGAGCCCGTCGTCAACGGCGAGCCCTCGGCCCGCTCGAACCGCTTGCAGCAACCCGGGCACCTCCCCATCGCCCGTCACGAAGGCTTCGGCTACCAAGTCGGCCACGACGGCCCCGACGGCGGCGGAACGCCTTGAGCGAGACGGCGGCGGACCTCGGCCTCTTTCGCGTTCTTCGCGACGACGGCACCGCCGATCCCGAGCGCGACCCGAAAATCGCGGACGACATTCTCCTTCGCGCGTATCGCGAGATGCGCCGTCTTCGCGCGATCGACGCGCGCATGATCGTGCTGCAGCGACAAGGTCGCGTCGGTTTCTACGGCGCGTGCACCGGCCAAGAAGCGGTGCCGATCGCGACGGGCCTCGCGGTCGCGAAACAAGATTGGGTCTTTCCCGCGCTTCGCGAGCAGAGCGTGATGCTCGTGCGCGGTTTCCCGCTCGTCGCGTTCATCGCGCAAGTGTTCGGCAACTCGGGCGACGTGCTGAAAGGTCGCCAGATGCCGAGCCATCACTCGGGACGCGACGTCCATCAAGTGAGCTGGTCGTCGAACATCGGTCCGCAAATTCCGCAAGCGGTCGGCGCGGCGATGGCGATGAAGCGCGACAAGGACATCGCTCGCGGCGAGCGCCCCGTCGCGCCTCCGGTCAGCGTGGCATTCATGGGCGATGGCGCCACGAGCCAACCGGATTTTCATTCCGCGATGACGTTCGCCGCGCGTGACAAGGCGCCGTGCGTGCTCATTTGCCAGAACAACCACTGGTCGATCAGCGTGCCCACGTCGCGACAAACCGCTTCGGAGACGATCGCAGTGAAAGCGCGCGCGTACGGCATTCCCGGCGTGCGCGTCGACGGCAACGATTTACTTGCATGTTGCAAGGTCCTCTCCGATGCCCTCGCGCGCGCGCGAAAAGGGGAGGGGCCCACGTTCATCGAGGCGCTCACGTATCGCATCGGCGCGCATTCGACGTCCGACGATCCCACCCGCTATCGGTCGAACGACGAGGTCGAGGCTTGGAAGAAGAAGGACCCGCTCGATCGCTTGCGAAAGCATTTGGCGGTGCGCAAATTGGTCAGCGACGCGAGCGACACCGATCTCGACGCCGAGCTCACGAAGGAAATCGGCGATGCCGTGCGCGGCGTCGAGGCCATGCCCGCGTGCGATCGCGCGAGCCTCTTCGACGACGTCTACGCCGCGCTACCCGCGAATCTGCGCGCGCAACGCGACCAATTGCTCGCTCTTCCCATCGTCCCTACACACGGATAAGAGGGAGTCGTCATGGCGAATCGAACGTACGACGCAATCGTGATTGGCGGCGGCCCGGGCGGATACCCGTGCGCCATTCGTTTGGGGCAGCTCAAACAAAAAGTAGCGATCATCGAAAAAGACGAGGTCGGCGGCGTATGCCTCAATTGGGGATGCGTGCCTTCGAAGGCGCTCATCGCCGCGAGCCACCATTACGAGAAGACGAAGCACGGTGAGGTGATGGGCCTCTTCGTCGACAACGTGCGCGTCGACGTCCCCAAAATGCAGGAATGGAAAGCCGGCATCGTGAAGAAGCTCACGAGCGGCGTCACGGGCCTCTTGAAATCGAACGGCGCGGAGTTGATCCGCGGCACCGCGCGCGTGACCGGAAAGAACACGGTCGAGGTCACGAACAAAGAAGGCGCGAAAGAGACGCTCGAAGCGAAGGCGATCGTCGTCGCCACCGGCTCCTCCACCATCGAGATTCCGTCGTTCAAATTCGACGGCAAGCAAATCATCGGCGCGAAAGACGCGGTGAGCTTGCAGACGGTGCCGAAGCGCCTCCTCGTCATCGGCGGCGGCGTGATCGGCCTCGAGCTCGGCAGCGTGTATCAAAAGCTCGGAAGCGAGCTCACCGTCGTCGAAGCCACCGCGACGCTCCTCCCCGGCACCGATGCCGATCTCACCGCGGTCGTCGAAAAGAAGCTCGTCAAAAACGGCGCAAAGATTTTCAAGAACGCCAAAGCCCTCGGCTACGAAAAATCCGGAGACGGATCACTCGCGGTCAAAGTCGATCTCGGCGGCGGAAAATTCGACACGCTCGTCTGCGACGTCGTGCTCGTCGCGGTCGGCATGCGTCCGAACGGCGCGGGCCTCGGTCTCGAAGAAGTCGGCGTCAAAGTCGAGCGCGGCTTCGTTCCGTCCGACATCTCCGGCCGCACGAACGTGCCCAGCATCTACGCGATCGGCGACGTCACCGCGCAGCCGATGCTCGCGCACAAAGCCACGAAAGAGGGCGAGGTGGTCGCCGAGATCATCGCGGGTCACAAAGCGGCGAAGGATTGGGTCTCGATCCCGGCCGCGATCTTCACCGATCCCGAAATCGCGAGCGCGGGCCTGTCGGAGGCGCAAGCCAAAGAAAAAGGCCTCGACATCAAGATCGGAAAATTCCCGTTCGCGGCGCTCGGCCGCGCGATGGCGGTCGTCGAGACCGATGGATTTTTCAAAATCGTGAGCGACAAAAAAACGCACGAGGTGCTCGGCGTGCACATCGTCGGCGCAGAGGCCTCCGATCTCATCTCGGAAGGCGCGCTCGCGCTCGAGATGCACGCGTTCCTCGAAGACATCGGGCTCACGATTCACCCGCACCCGACGCTCGGCGAGGGAATGATGGAGAGCGCGCAAAACGGGCTCGGCCACGCGATTCACATCTTGAACAAGTAGCGACGTAGGTCGACGCGAGCGCAAGCACGCGTGGAAGCAAGAGGGACGCGGATCGCTTCACGGATTTTTTTCGATCAGCGTCTTCCCTTGAACCCCATCATGTTCTGCACGACGGCTTCGCTTTCTTCGGCGACCTCGGCCTCTTCGCGTGCGCGATCCGCGCAGTCCTCGCAGAGCTTCTTGGCCTTGCCGGCGACCTTCACCGTGACGAGCGAATCGACCTCGTTGTCGCATTCTTTGCAGGTGGGCATCACGTCATCGTAGCGCTACTCTTGCCAAGGAGAAGAGGAGCGCGCGCCGCCGATGGGAATTTTCGACCGCATGGGGAAGGTGATTTCGAGCAACATGAACGCGCTCCTCGACAAAGCCGAGGATGACGACAAGCTCGTCGGTCTCAACATCGACGAGATGGGCGAGCAGCTGAAAGAAGGCAGGAAGGACGTGATCGCCGCCGTCGCCGCCGAAAAGCAGCTCGCGAAAAAAGTCGACGATCTCAAGAGCGAGACCGAAAAGTGGGAGAAGCGCGCCGAGCTCGCGCTCAAAACCGGTGACGAGCCGCTCGCACGCGAGGCGCTGAAACAAAAGAAGCGCACGACGATGGAGACCGAGGCGGCCGAGCGCGCGCGCGTCGAGCAACGCGACGCCGCACTCCGTATGAAGAGCGAACTTTCGCGCATGGAGACGAAGCTCGAAGAGATCAAATTGAGGAAGGGCTCGATCGCGGCGCGCGCGAAGCAGGCGAAAGGCGGCGGCGAGCTCGGAACGAAAGGCGGAGGATCGTCTGCGTTCGAAAACTTCCGGCGCATGGAAGAAAAAATCGAAGGCCGCGAAGCCCAGAACGCGGCGATGAACGAAGTCGAAGAAGCGATCGGCGGCGGAGAGCAAGAGCGCGATCTCGAATCGAAGTTCCGCGATCTCGAGAGGCAAGTCGGAGGCGGGGGAAGCAGCGGAGCGAGCGGCACCGAAGCGCCGAGCGACATCGACGACGAGCTCGCCGCGATGAAGAAGCGCTTGCGAGTCTAGGTCGATGTCGACCCTCGACAAGGAACGCCTCGTCCTCGTTTGCCGCCGACGCATCGAGGGCGCGGCGGAATTTCTCGGATCTGCGCGCGCTCTCGTTTTGATCGCCGACGCGAGCGGCGGCCGCTTGGTCGCGTGGGCCTCCACATTTTTCGCGATCGGTTGGGCGCGCGACAAGCTCGTCTCTGCGCTCGAGATCACGTTGAAGCTCCGCGAAGAGCAAGGCGCGTGGAGCGCAGGCATCGCCGTCGGCGAGGTGATTTTCTTGAACGAGCACGCGAGCACGTTCATCGGTGGCGTTCCTCTCGCCGCGGCGGAAATCTTGTCGGCGGCGGCGAAACCCGGAGAAACGTGGGTGCACGAGAGCATCCTCACCGCCTTCGCATCGCACGTGAAGGCGAGCACGCCGATGTCGCTCGCGTGGGCGGGCCGCGAGGTCGTCGGTGCGCTCCTCGATGCTCCGACGCGGAGGACGACCATGACCGGCATGCGAGCGCCCGCGCCGCGGTACGCGAGCCCGTCCACGTTCGACGCCGAAGAGGCCGATCCCGAAGCTCTCGCCGCGCGTTTGGCGCAGCTCTCGCGCGACGCGCTCCTCGGCGGCGACGCGCAGTCGCTCGAGAAATGGAGCGACGGTTTGAAAGCGACCGGCGAAAAAGACGCCCTCGCCGAACGCATGCGCGCGATGGCGCGGCTCGCAAAAGGGCGCGTGGGCGACGCGCTGAAGGCGCTCCGCGATGCGCGAAAAGTGGCCGAAGAGGAGGGCGCGGCGCGCGCGCAATGTCAGGCCGCGTTGGCGCTCGGTGTCGGCCTCGCGTTCGCAGGACGCAATGACGAGGCGCTGCTCGAAGGTCTCGACGCGCTGGCCCGCGCGCGCGAGTCGAGCGACATCCAAGCCGAAGGCGCGTGCCTCGCGTTCTTGCAGAAGCTCTTCACCGGAAAGCATCCGAGCATTTTTCCGCCGCGCCCTCTTGCGCCGCAGGAAAAGACCTAGACCTCGGCTTCGAGCACGAGCGGCGCGATACGGTCGTAGAGAGACTCGGGGATCGCCGCGCCGATCGCCAGCGGCGAAAGGGCCGCGGCGAGGTCCTGGTCGATCGTCACGCGAAGCCCTGCATTTCGCCCCGCTTCGAGCGTTCCTGGTCCCGAGGTGAGCACCGTGGGCGCGCGATCGATGCCAGGCCGATAGCGAAGCGCGATCGCGCTTGATTCGCCGTCGCTCACGACGAGCGCCGCGTCTTCGATGCGCACCGCGCTCGCGAGCAATTCGCCCGCCGCCCGCTTGCGAGCTTCTTTCACGTGCGGATCGCCGTCGCTCTCTCTCCGCTCGCGGCGAATCTCCTCGTGCGTCATCTTGAGGCGGCGGCGCCAGAGCATGTTCGTGATGGCCAGATCAGCGGCCGCAATTCCGACTCCCGCGAACGCGATGCTCTTCCACGTGCTCACGACGATCGCGAGCGCGAATGGACCGACGGCGCCGGTCCGGCCCGCGACATGAGCGATGTCGAGCGCATGGGCGCGAAGCTCGAATCCGACGATCATGATCGCGACGAGCCCGCACGCGGTCGCGCGAAGGAGGCCGACGACGTTCGCCGCCGAGAAGAGACGCCCCAAACCGGCAAAGGGATCGACGCGAGCAAAATCGGGTGTGACGAGGCGCCCGCTCACGACGCCGCCGGTCTGCGCGAGCGAGGCCACCGCGGTCGTCACCGCGCAGACGAGAAGAATGGGCGCCACAAGAAAAACGAGGGCGCGACCATCCGAAGCTACGTCGATCGCACCGACATCGACGCGAGGCGCGTGGGCAATCGCAGCGCGCATGGCGCCGGTCCACCACGTCACGAACGCGCGCGTCGCCACGGGAAACACGGCGAGCGCGGCCAAGAGCCCGACGGAGCGCGCCGCAAAAACGCTGATCCCGCTATCGCCCTCGCGCCGAGCGCGCGCGAGCCGGCGAGGGGTGGGCTCTTCGGTGGGCGTGCTCACTTCTTCTTTTTCTTCGCCGCGCGTCGTTTGGCCGTTTTTGGCTTCGCGCCCTCGTGAGCGCGAGGCGCGCGCTTCTTCTTGAGCGTGCCTTCTCTGGCCTTGGCCTTGAGAGCCTTCGAAAGCATCGGCGATCGCTCTTCGCTCGCCGTCTTCTCGTTCTTCTTCGTCTTCTTCTCTTCGCGGTCCTTGCCTCGGTCCACGTCGAGCTCCAGACCGAGCTCTGGGACTTCGTGACCGTCGCCGCGCACCATTCGCAGAAGCTCGAACAAGATCTCGCGAACGCCTTCTCCCGTTGCCGCGGAAATCAGCCTCAAATCGACCCGCCGCTTCTTGAACGCCTTCTTCGCGGCCTCGAATGCCTCGCGGACCTCGGTGATGTCCGCTTTGCTCATGACGACGATCTGCGGGCGCCTTGCGAGCCCGGGGTCGAACTTTTCGAGCTCGCGCATCACGGCGTCGTAGTCGGCAAGCGGCTCGCGGCCTTCGCCGGGGTCGATTGTCACGAGGTGCAAGAGCGCCCTCGTTCTCTCCACATGCCGCAAAAATCGATGGCCAAGGCCGACGCCCTCGGCGGCACCCGGAATCAGGCCTGGGATGTCAGCGAGCACGAACGAGGCATCGTCCCCCACGGTCACGACGCCCAAATGGGGCTCGAGAGTGGTGAAGGGATACGCGGCGACCTTCGGTCGAGCGCGCGAGACGGCGCGAATGAACGTGGATTTGCCCACGTTCGGAAATCCGAGGAGGCCCACGTCGGCCATGACCTTCAGCTCGAGCCGCAGATTTTTCTCCTCGCCGGGCTCGCCGGGCTCGGCGCGACGAGGCGCGCGGTCGAACGAGGAGGCGAAGTGGATGTTGCCCCGCCCTCCGCGACCGCCCTTGGCGATGACCGTCCGAACGTTCGGCTTTGCGAGATCGAAGAGCAGCTCGCCGTTGTCTTGGTCGAAGACTTGGGTGCCGACGGGGACGCGGACCACGAAATCCTCGGCGCCCCGCCCGTATCGATCCGACCCCATGCCGTGCTCGCCGTGCTTCGCCCGCAGGATTTTCGTATGGGTAAAGTCGATGAGGGTCGAGAGACCGGGCGCCGTCTCGAAGACGATGTCGCCGCCTCGCCCGCCGTCGCCTCCCGAAGGACCGCCGTGCGGGACGTATTTTTCCCTGCGAAACGCGACGCACCCGTTGCCGCCGCTGCCGGCGATGACGGCGACCGTGCACTCGTCGATGAATTTCACCGGGCCATCTTTCATATTTCGTGGCCCCGCGTCGCCGAAAGAGCGCACGCCG
>JAICXU010000454.1 GCA_025934595.1 Polyangiaceae bacterium
AGGCGGCTGCGGGAGCGGGGTCTGCACATCACCATTGAAACCGCGGGCACGGTGTTCGCGTCCGTGGAGTGCGATCTGATGAGCATTAGCCCCAAGCTATCCAACTCCACGCCGGACGGCTTCTTCATGGCGCAACACGAGCGGCTGCGCATCCAGCCGGATGTGCTGCGAAAGCTCATCGCAGCCTACCCCCACCAGTTGAAGTTCGTCATCGCGCAGCAGACGTTCGCGCCCGATGCGATCATGAGCTCGGCAGCCGCCATCTGCGCCGCGAAGCTCGAGCCGACGCCGGTCTTGCCGTTCAGCGTGTAGGCGGTGTCGAAATCGGAGAAGGTGAAAGTGCGCACCGGCTTCGAGAGCGTGTCGACCGCGGCGCCGTAACCTGATCCGAGCGCGGTGAGGCCCTTCGGGCTCGCGGTGAGACGGCCCTTCGACATCGATTGCGAAGCGCCGATGCCTTTCGTGGCGAGCGCGCGATCCGGAACCGTAGCGTCGCCGGTGCCCGAGAGAGCATCGATCGTCGACTGGATGTCGTTGATTTGCTGGAGCGTGGTGCCGTTGACGGCCGGCGCCGGACCTTGCGGCATCTGGTTGCCGAGCACCGCGGCTTTGATCGAGCCGGCGCCACCGATCGCATCGGCGAGCTGCAGCATGTAGTTGTTCGTGCCGTCGCCCCAGTCGGCTTGCTCGGCCGAGTCGTGGGCGCTCTGCCCATGCTTCGTGCCGATCGTCGCCATGTTCGACTTCGCGAACGCGTTGAGCGCACCGAACGTGGGATCGACGACGAGCCCGTTGCCGAGGTTGACGCCGGTCTGCCCAGCGCCGAACGTCGTTCCGGACAAGCTGTCGAAGCTCGGGAAGATCGAGTTGTAACCGCCGAGCGTGAAGATCACGAGGACGGCCGATGTCTCGGTTCCGGCTGCGCGCGCGTCGCCGATGAAATTCGAGCCCGCGAGCCGCGTACCCGCGACAGCACCTGCAGCAGCTGCGGCGCCTTTGAGAAAGCCGCGACGAGAAACAGGACGAGAAACGATACCTTTGGTTTTCATCGCTGATCTCCTAGTAGCTCAGGAATCCGGCAGAGGTCATGACCGAGGCGCAAACATACGCCCATCGCTTGTTCACGTCAGTCTCGCTCGCCGTGTCGGTGAGCGCGACGCCGGTGCAGGTGTTGAGCTCGTCCGGCGTAGCATCGCGGCTCCAGAACTTGCGCGTCCACGTGGTGCATTCGGTCGTGGCCGTCGCGCTCGTCGGAGCGGCCGAGAATTCCGTCCCCGTCGCCGTCATCTGCAAGCATGATTGGTAGCTCGCGCGATACGACGTGTAGATCGAGATCGCGCTGGCGGTCGGCTCTTGGTACCAGTTCTTCGCCGGAGCTCCGAACGTCGAAGCCGACGAGGTGAGGATCGGCGGAGAATACGAGCTCACGCGCATGTACTCGCCGGTGAGCGCGCTGTACGGCTTGAGGCGTCCGCGGTCTGCGCCGAGCACGTCTTGCACGCGATCGGAGCCGAGCGTGGAGCCGCCGAATCCCGCGTAGGTCTTGCCCGTCGTCGTGCAGAGCGGAGGCGCGCCTTGCGTGCCCGTACCGTCACCGGCGCCCGCACCGGAGCCACTGCCCGCGCCGCCGCCGTTGCCGTCACCAGGAATTCCGAGGTCCCCGCTCGAGCAACCCGAGAGCGCGAGGAGCGCCGAAGCCATCAATCCGAAAATCATCTTGTTCGTACGGCTTTTCATGACTGGTCTCCTTTCTTTCAGTTCGCGCAGAAGCTGGGGTCGCCGGCGACCGTGGAAATCGCGTCCTGCACCATGCCGGACGACGAGAAGGCGGTGAAGCACTTGTCGAACACATCACCCTCGCAGGAGTTTTCGTTGCGACCGTAGAGGAAGTTGAATGCGAGACGACAGGTGTTGAACTTGAAGGTGTCGGAGTTCACGAGCGCCGTGACGAGCTGTTTGTCGCCGTCGAGGCTCTGCGGAATCGTGACGTTGCCGAGGACCGTCTGCGTGCCGTCGCTCGGCGGCAGGTAGACGATGTTGTTCGGATCCTTCGGAACTTGCACGCGGGTGAGGACGCGAGAGACCTTGTCGAGCGCGTACCAGGGATCGTAGTGGCAGCCGTTGCAGGGCGCCGCTTGGCGGCCGGTGGCGGTGACGTCGGCACCGGGCGCGTTCGTCGAGGCGATCAGTTGGAGGCCGATCGTGTTGTTCATCAAGTGGTACGCGGTCGACAGCTTGTAGCCCGCGAGCTCGTTGCCGGAGTAACGATCGAGCCACGCTTGCGAGCGGAAGTAACCGAGGCCGTTCGCGTTGGCGGTGACGTCGACCTTGGTCTTGTCCGTCGCGTCGAGCGCGACGTCGTACTGGCCGAGGAACATGTCCGACCAGGGCTTGTTGTTCTGGAGGACGTACTCGGAGAGATAGTAGGGAGCGTCCTCGGCCGGATTCGCGCCGGGGGTGCGGTTCCATTGCGAGTTCACGAAGCGCGACCAGCGATCCTGGAACGCAGGCGTCGCGATCAAGGTCGCGATTTGCGATTGCGGAGCCGACGACGCAATCAACGTCGCGTCCGGGCTCGCGCCCGTCAAAGCAATCGCGAGACGCTGGGCGCATCGCTCATTCTGAGCTGCCATGTCCGGGTCATCGGCATGCGCAGTTTTCGACCCAGCAAATCCCGCCAGGCCGAGCACGGCGAGGAGCGGTGCCACGAGGACCAGCTTCCGTTTGCGCGAGGAGAGTTTCATTGGTGCGCTCCTAAAAGGTTTCAACCGCTTCCCCGATGGCTCCCCCACCGAGGCTTCAAGGTGAGACAGAGCAATCACCGTACCGTTCGGAATTCAGCGAAAATTCCAAGGTTTCCCGCCAAATTTGGACGGGGCTCGCGGCGCCGCGCAGCTTTATATCCGACTTGTGGGGGTCCATGGATCCAGGACGAGGGCAGCGTCCCTTCGCGAAGTTGTCGCAACGCGTCGCGGTAGGGCAATGTAGGCAGATTTGCCGTTGATCTCGTCCGTGCGCAGTGTCATGACGCGGCGATGAGCGAGCGCGTCCTCGTCGTCGGGTGCGGAGGTCTAGGTGGCGTCGTGGTCGGAACGCTGCTCGAGCATGCCGCGAGCCGTTCTGGTCTCGAACTCGTCGCGCTCACGACCAACACCCGCGTCGCGGATGCCGTGAATGCACGCGGCTATGTGCTCCGCGGCGTCGATGGCGCTCGCACGATCGCCGGCACGATGACGACGGAGCTTTCGCCAGGCGAAAAATTCGACGTGATCATTTTGGCGACGCAACCTCCGCAAGTCGAAGAGGCCGCCGCGCGCGTCGTGTCGCATCTCGCCGAGGACGGCAAGATGGTTTGTCTGCAGAACGGGCTCTGCGAAGAGCGCGTCGCGAAGATCGCCGGTCGCGATCACGTCGTCGGCGCCGTGGTCGCATGGGGCGCGGCGATGCCCGAGCCCGGCGTCTACGATCGCACGTCGTGCGGCGGCTTCAGCATCGGCGCGCTCGACGAAAAAATCGACGTGAGCTCGCTCGCGCTCATGCTCGAGCCCGTCGGTCCCGTGACGCTCACGAAAAATCTCGCGGGCGCGCGCTGGAGCAAGCTCGCGATCAACTGCGCAATCTCGACGCTCGGAACGCTCGGCGGCGAAGCGCTCGGGAAGCTGATGCTCCAGCGGATGGTGCGGAGGCTCGCGCTCGAGCTCATGACCGAAGTCGTGCACGTCGCGCGAGCAGAAAAAATTTCTCTCGAAAAAGTTTCAGGAACGCTCGACCTCGAGTGGATCGCGCTCACCGAGAGCGAGCGACGCGCCATGGGATCGCCGAGCCTCCTCGCGAAGCATTCGATGCTGCTCGCGGTCGGCGCGCGGTATCGCCGCATGCGATCGTCGATGCTCGCGGCAATCGAGCGAGGACGTCCCCCCGCCGTCGATTTTTTGAACGGCGAAGTGATTTCACGCGGGAAAAAACACGGGATTTCGACGCCGGTGAACGCTCACGCGACCGCGCTCGTCTGGGAAATCGCACACGGAAAACGCAAGCCTTCTCACGACACGCTTCGCGAGCTCTCACGCCGCGCCGCGGTGGCTTTGGACGAATGATCAGAGCGTGACGGTTTTTCCGCACGGCACGCGCACG
>JAICXU010000468.1 GCA_025934595.1 Polyangiaceae bacterium
CCTGAGACCATGAACGGCAAGGCGACATCGATATTCTCCAGCACATGCCAGTCGAACGCGGCCCCTAAGCCGCCGGGGCGCGTGGCGTCGCGCGGCGGCCGCGCATCGAACAGGATGCGGTCGGCCACGTCGCGATATTCGGCGAGGAGGCGCGAGCGATCCGGCTCGGGATAGCTCGCTGCGATCCGATCGCTCGACTTTTTTCGCATGTCGCGAATCGTGAAGCATGCCCATTGCGCGTCGGTCTCGAGATACGGAAAGACGTCGACGAGGCGATTCTCGGTGATGCTTCGCGCGATGCGCATGTACGCGCCTTCCGGCGTGTGATCGCTCGGATACGGTCGATACAAAATGAAGCCGAGCGCGCCGACGAGAGCGCACGCGAGGGCGAACAACGCAATGTGGCGAAAACGGCGAGACACGAGCGAGGCGTGATACTAACGCCGGATGCTCGAGGGCGCGCGTATCGTCGTCGTCGTGCCCGCGTTTCGCGAGGCCCCTCGGATCGGTCGCGTGCTCGGATCGATGCCGAGCTTCGTCGATGACGTCTTCGTCGTGGACGACGCGAGTGACGACGCCACGCGCGTGATCGCCAGTGCATGCGCCGAGATCGATCGGCGAATTACGTGCATTTCGCACGCGACGAATCGCGGCGTCGGCGCCGCCATCATCACGGGATATCGGCGCGCGCTCGCGACGCGAGGAAATCCGAAGGACGCGTTCGCGGTGATGGCAGGCGACGGTCAAATGGACCCGCGCGATTTGCACGCGGTGGTGGCGCCCGTCGTTCGCGGCGACGCCGGATACGTGAAAGGAAATCGATATCGGTCCGCGGAAAGAGGCACGATTCCGCTTCTTCGGCGCGCCGGCGGCGAAGCGCTCAGCGTGATGACGTCGATCGCGATCGGACACAAGGTTCGCGACAGCCAGTGCGGCTTCACCGCCATCGCCCGCGAGACCTGCGCGTCACTCGATCTCTCCGCGATCTTTCCTCGATTCGGATACCCGAACGACATGCTCGGCGAGGTCGCGATTCGAAATTGGAAAATTGCGGAGGTCGACGTGCGTCCGATCTACGCGGACGAAGAGAGCAAGCTCCGCGCGTGGCACGTGCCGAAAATCGCGGGGCTCATCGCGCGCGCCGGTGCTCGCCGAGCGCGGCGTTCGTTTTTCTGATCAGCGATCGCCGAGCGCACGCTCCACGATCGCCGGGACGTGCGCGAGCGCGTGATCGAGGTCGAAGCATCGGTCCAGCACGTCGGATTTCAATTTCGACGTGAGCTCCGCATCCGCAGCGAGATTGTCGCGGAAACGACCTTCACCACGCCAGGTCTTCATCGCATTGCGCTGCACGATCACGTACGCCTCTTGTCGCGGCATGCCTGCCTCGACGAGCGCGAGCAGCACGCCTTCGGAGCAATAGAGCTCCTTCGCGCGATCCAGATTCGCGCGCATCGATTCTGGATACACGACGAGACCTTTCACCAGCGAGGTCGCACGATCGAGCATGAATCCGAGCGTGGTCGTCGCGTCGGGCGCGAGCATTCGCTCCACCGACGAATGCGAGATGTCGCGCTCGTGCCAGAGCGCCACGTTCTCGAGCGCGGGAACGACGGCCGCGCGCACGACACGCGAGAGGCCACACAGGTTTTCGCTCGCGATCGGATTTCGTTTGTGAGGCATCGCGCTCGAGCCCTTTTGTCCGACCGTGAAGGCTTCTTCGGCTTCGGAGACTTCGGAGCGTTGCCAGTGCCGCACGTTCGTCGCGAGCCGTTCGATGGCCGCAGCGGCGAGGGCGAGCGCGGAGAAAAACGCGGCGTGACGATCGCGCGCGACGATTTGCGTGGCCACCGTTTCCGGCGCGAGCCCGAGCTTGCCGAGCGCGTCAGCCTCGATCGCAGGCGTGAGATGCGCGTACGTGCCGACCGCGCCCGCGATCTTGCCCACCGCAATTTCTCGCGACGCTTCGACGAGCCGCCGGCGCGCACGCACCGCCTCGGAATAATGACCCGCGAGCGCGAGCCCGAACGTGACGGGCTCGGCAAAAATTCCGTGACTGCGACCGATGAGCGGCGTCTTTTCGTGCTCGCGTGCACGCGTCGCGAGCGCATCGAGATAGGCGTCGAAACGAACCGTGAGCATTTTCGCGGCGTCGCGAAGCAAGATCGCGAACGACGAGTCGAGCACGTCGCTCGACGTCATGCCGCGATGGAGCCAGCGCGCGTCGATGCCGGCGAGCTCCTCGACATGCGTGAGAAACGCGATGACGTCGTGCTTGGTCGTGCGCTCGATCTCCTCGATGCGGGCGGCGTCGAGCTGGATTTTTTTCGCGCGAATTCGCGACGCCACTCCGCTCGGCACGAGCCCCGCTGTCTCCATCGCTTCGCATGCCGCGAGCTCGACCTCGAGCCACACCTCGAGCCGGTGCTCGGTCGACCAGAGATGCGCGAAATCAGCCGGCGTATACCGGGGAATCATGCGCCGTGATTAGCGCTGCGTTCCGCGCGCGTCCAGCGAGCGTTTGCAAAGGATTCGAAGCCCCCGTAACCTTAATGGTGGCTGGTTCGGGTTGTCAGGGGAGATGGACGAACAGCGGCGGGGAGCCGAGGTAACGGGATGGGCACGAAGGTCTACGTGGGGAACTTGCCGTACTCTTGCGACGAAGAGCAGCTTCGAGCCCTCTTCGAAACCGACGGGCGCACCGTCACCGAAGTCGCCATCATCACCGATCGCATGACGGGGCAGCCGCGCGGTTTCGCCTTCGTGCAGATGTCGAGCGAGAACGAGGCGAAACAAGTCATCGATGCATTGCACGGATCGATCTTCGGCGGTCGCACGCTCACCGTGAACGAAGCGCGCGCGAAAGAAGGCGGCGGCGGAGGCGGCGGTCCACGCAGCGGAGGCCGTGGCGGCGGCGGTGGACGCGGGGGACGACGCGACGGATAGGTCGCGCGCCTTTACGAGATCTCGTTCCGTCAGGCCGACACCGCGCTGAATTCCCCACGCTGGGTCACGTCCATCTCTCTGCATGCTTCGTTTCGCGTGTGCCACGGCAATCGTCTTCGTGTCGATTCCGGCGCTCGCCGAAGAACCGAAGCACGTGACGACGACCACGACGACGACGCAAACCACGACGCAGACGACGGCTGAAACCACCGACGCTACGCCGCTCGAGTGTGACGACAAGGACGTCTGCAAAGAATCGAACGCCGATTACGACACGGTGGCGGGAGTTCGCGGAAGCGTCGCGCACGTGTCCGGGCCACAAGACGCGACGACGGTGGGCGCGACGTTTTCGCTCAGCTCCGAGATCTACAAAACCTCCGGCCTACTGTCCGCGCGCTCGAGCGCGATCGCAGGGCTCGGCGGAGGAACGGGCGGCGTCGAAGGCGCGCTCGGCTTCGGCGGCACGATCGGCATCCGCGCGCCGGTCACGGAAAATCAGGGACCCATTGCGCGCGTAGGGCTCTCGATGGAGCTCCTCGGCAATCAGCAATTTTATTTTTCGCACATCGATTTGCCCCTCGGCGAAATCGGCTACCAAATTTCGAAAGGTGACACTGTGCTCGAGATCGGCGCGCGCGGCGCTCCACTCCTCAACGGTCGCTACGACACGGGCGACACATTTCGTCGCGAGCTCGGCACGAGCTTCGAATGGGGCGGATACCTCGGCGCCCACGGGACACTCGGTAGGCTCGACGTGAGCTTCACGCGCATCGAGGATCGGAGCTCGCCGCCGGACACGCCGGTGAGCCTGCTTCGCGGATCGGCGTGCGCCTACGTGACGAAGCTCGTCGCGATCTGCGCCGACGGCATGTACATCTATGGCGACGAGGATCTCGCGACGAGCCTCCCTCCGCCCGCGGCCGGCGCGCCCGTAGTCTCCGCCGCCGCGAAATCGTTTTACGGTGGGCTCACGCTCGGTTTTCACTGGTGAGGATCGACGCGTAAAGCGCCGGCTCCACGTTCGCGCCGCTCACGACGCAACACACACGATTGCCCTCGAATTTGGCTCGATTTGCGATCACC
>JAICXU010000682.1 GCA_025934595.1 Polyangiaceae bacterium
GACCGATCGTCGAGTCCAAATAGAACTTCGCGAGGTCCGGAATCTTGAAGACGGCACACTCGTGGAACGGCGGCGAGTTCGTCGGGAATCCGCAGAGGCCGCCGTCGCAAATGTCGCCACTGCCGAGAATGGGAAGCCCTTCGGCATGCAAGACGGCGCCTTCTTTGTTGCACGCGGTGACGCCGTCGGTGTCGTAAATCGCCTGTAAAAACCGGGCAAACGCGCTTCGCTGAAAGACGGCCTTCTTCGACGAATCTTGTCCGATGTCGGGCTTCGATCGATCGACCGGCGTGTGCATCGGCTCGACGAGGTTCGTCGTCATGTTGCGCGCGGGGCCGTTCAAGTTGCTGCGGTCGTAGGAGATGTGATCTCCGTACTTCATGTAGTTCGAATAGAGCGTGCCGAGCGGGACGTTGTTCGCGTTGCCGAGGATCGAGTCGTCACCGAGCGCGCGAAGCACGTCTTCGAGGAGGCCCGGCACCATCGCGATCTGCTGGACGATCGCGAGCATCTCGTCCCAAAAGGTGGACGTAGGATTGTGCGCATTTTTTGCTTCGGGGTGCGCGTCGGCGATGCTCTTCCACGCGAGGCCATCGCCGGCGAGGCGCGCGACGGTCGCCGTCTGGCCCGTCATCAACGCTCGCGTGTATTGCAGCGTGTCGTCGGAGGTCTGGTCGCCCAAAATATTTCCGAGCGCGTAGACGAGGTCGAGCATCGAAGACGTTTCGGTCTTGTAGCCGTTGTATTCGAGCACGACCGGCTGCGTGCCGAGGCCCGGTGGCGGCGGATCGTCCGGACCGTGCGACAGCTGCCACGCCGCGACGAGGCCCGGATCCGGCGGATACGTTTTCTTCGCGATCTGGTTTCCGGTGCGATCGCCGAGCAGCACCCACGCGCCGCCGATCGCGTTCATGACCGTCTCGTGGTTGTCCGTTTGCACCGGATCCACGAGCGGCTTCATGTCTGTGATGAGCTGCGCGCTGAAGACGTGGCTCGTGTCGACGTAGTCGTAGACGAGACCTGTTCCGGACAGCGCGCGCGCGAACGAATCGCGCGTCGCCGAGTCCGGCGCGTCGAGCGAGAAAAACGGCGAAGGCGCCGGCTGCCCGGTCGTCGTGACGAAGTTTCCGGAGCCGTCGATGTCGGGCAGGCCGTCGGCGTCTTTGTCGACGAAAGGTGCAGCAATGACGCCGTTCGCGAGGGCCGCGACGCCGCGCGGATCGCGCCGGACGATGTACGCGGGATTTTTCTGGCCGCTGTTGAACGTCGGATCCGACGCGTAAAAGAGCTCGCGCATCACCTCGAGGTTCGAGCGTGGTCGGGAGAGGACTTGCCTGCCGAGCGTGGCGTCGGTCGTGATCTTGAGCGGCGCGAGAGCGGGATCGGGAGTCGACGTGCGGAGCTCCTCGTGCGTCGCCGCCATGAGCGCGGAGAGCTGCGCGTAGGCCGAGCCGGGAATTTGAATGCGGTGCCCGTTCGAGTCGTATTGCGGGTTCGGATTGTACGGATCCGAGTCCGCCGAAAAGATGTGCAGCGTCTTCGCGGAGAAATCGCGGAACTGCGAGTACGCGAGAATGGGTCGCGCCATGCCGAGCGCGATCTCGAGCGGTCGATAGCCGTTTCGCGCCGAGAAATGTGAGAGGGCGTTTTGCGCGTCGGGCGACGCCTGGAACGCCGTCGACATGCGCGCGAGCGCCTCGGTCGAAGACGGGATCGTACCGTCGTCGTAGAGCGGCGTGAAACGACCGAGCATGTCTGCGAGCTCGCTTCCGAGCGTGCGAAGGGCGGCGTCGCCTTGCGCCGGATCGCACGAATGCGCGGGGTCTGCGTTGTGGATGTCTTTCACCGGAAGATTCACCTCCGGGAAGATCGCGTCGAACGCTTCGATGAGCGCCCCGCGATCGCGCACGAGCGCGCCGATTCGCGCGAGCGCATACGCGCGGCTCTGCGTCTGCTGATCGATCGAAACGGGCTGGCCGTTTTTGTCGACGAGACCGTCGGTGGGAGGCGGCAGTTGCGTTTCGTCGACTTGATCGGCGTATTGCCCGTTCGCGTCCTTGTGACAGACGCCGTGAGCCGCCGCGCCCGTGAGATCTTCGCGGAGCGCCTGCGCCGTCACGCGATCGCACACGACGCCGAAGAGCTCCTCGCCGATCGTGCCGCGCGGAGGCGGAGTGCGCGTCGTGTCGAAGTCGGCGCACGAAGCGGCCAGAAGCCCGAGAAGCGACACGCAGAAAAACGACCGCGCGCGGAGATCGGTGGCACGGCGCGGAAACGTTCTTCGAACGTTGCGGGTGCGCATTTTCAGGCTTTTGGGAGCGCGGCGGTGCTTCATGGCGAGCCCTTAGCTTAGCACCATGGCCTCCGTGGTCCGACCTCATGTAATAGGAGAATCGATGACCACGAATGACCCGGATTCCCTCCTTGCCTCGGCGGCCGTAATCCTCTCCGCGGGCGAGGGGACGCGCATGAAAAGCGCGCTCCCGAAGGCGCTCCACCGCGTCTGCGGGAGGCCGCTCGTGCATCACGCCGTGCAAGCCGCGATCGATGCAGGATGCAAAGAAGTGGTCGTCGTGGTCGGTCACGGCGCGGGAGCGGTCACGTCGTATTTGCAGACCGCGTTCGGGGGACGCGTGAAGACCGTGCTCCAGCCCGAGCGACGGGGCACCGGCGACGCGGCGCGGATCGGCGTGTCCGCGCTCACGAGCGGCGCGCCCCGCGTCCTCATTTATTATGGCGACGTCCCACTCGTCACCGCGCAGGATCTCGCGCTCGTCGCGAAGCGGCTCGATGCCGCGCCCAAACGACCGCTCGCGATGGCCACGTGCGACGTCGACGATCCGCACGGCTACGGCCGCATTCTCACCGACGAGCACGGGCACATCACCGAAGTGCGCGAAGAACGCGATCTCAAGACCGACGCGCAGCGTGCC
>JAICXU010000285.1 GCA_025934595.1 Polyangiaceae bacterium
GATCGGCAAGGCTCCCGCGAGCACGCCTCCCGCGAGGAGGGCCAAGCGACCGAGCAGCCATCCTTTCGTTTTTCCGTCGCGAAACGCGCGGCATGCGAGCACGAACGGCGCGAGCCCGAACGCGATCTCGGTGGGACGTTGAAAGACGGCGAGACCGACCGCAAGTGCGACGAAGATCCATCGCGCGAGCGTGTCCTTCTCGTCGGCGCGCACGGTCGCCCACAAAAGAAGCGCGATCGCGAACGCGGCATAAATGTGCGAGTACGAAACCATCCATCCCGCGTACGCGAGGTTCGTTCCCGCCACTCCGACGAGCCCCGTCGCCGCCGCCGCTGCACCGTCGCCTGCGAAGCGCCGCGCGACGAGGTACATCAGCCATGTCGTGATCGCGCCGACGATGACGCTCAGATAGAGGACGAACGACACACGCGGGCCCTCGCACGACGCGCGCACTTTCGGCGACGCGTCCGCGTCGAGCGGCACGACGAGTCGCGCGACCTCGAGCGCAGGAACCCAAAACACGATTTGTCCGAACGAAAAATTGTTGTTCGGGTGGCCGGTGCCGCGATCCATTCCGACGTTCCAGCGGTCGCCGCAGATTTCGTAGTCGTTCTTGAATTCGATGTCGTGGTCGTAGACGATCGAGCGCGCGAAGATCCACGCGTAGAAGCCGTCGCCTTCGGTGCCCTCGGCGTAAGGGTCGCCAGCTTTGACGGCCCAAGCGACGACGAGCGCGAGCACGGTGACCCAAATCCCCCAACGTCGGCCGCGCATGCGCCGGGCAGCATCGCACGAATTCGCGGGGAAATTGCCGCGTTCGAGGCTCTGCCGGCTGCTTGCGAAACCGGCCCGCGACAGACGACAACGCCCTCGATTTGCGCTAAGTCAAACGACAAACCATGAGCACTCAGAGCCACCCGATCGCCGTGTCGTCCGCTGCACAAGAAAAGCCCGCCATCCAGAATCCGCATCTCTCCAAGTGGGTCGCCGAAATGGCCGACCTCTGCAAACCGGACAAGATCGTTTTTTGCGACGGCTCCGAAGAAGAGAAGAAGCGTCTCACCGACGAAGCGGTCGAAAAGGGCGTCCTGATTCCGCTCAATCAGCAGAAGCTCCCGGGTTGTTATCTACATCGCTCGAACCCGAACGACGTCGCGCGCGTCGAGCAGCTCACGTTCATCTGCACGCAGACGAAAGAGCAAGCGGGCCCGACCAACAATTGGATGGCGCCGAACGAGGCGTACGCGAAGCTCGGCAAGCTGTTCGACGGATCGATGAAGGGCCGCACGATGTACGTCGTGCCGTACTGCATGGGGCCGCTGAACTCGCCGCTGTCGAAGGTCGGCGTCGAGATCACCGACAGCATCTACGTCGTCCTCAACATGCGCATCATGGCGCGCATGGGTCGCGCCGCGCTCGACATGCTCGGCAATTCAAATGACTTCAATCGCGGTCTGCACTGCACCCTCGACTGCAACCCCGACCGCCGCTTCATCTGCCACTTCCCGCAAGACAACACGATCTGGTCGATCGGCTCGGGGTACGGCGGCAACGTTCTCCTCGGCAAAAAATGCCTCGCGCTCCGCATCGGCAGCTACCTCGGCAAGACCGAAGGCTGGCTCGCCGAGCACATGCTCATCATGGGCGTCGAGTCGCCCGAGGGTGAGATGACGTACGTCGCCGCCGCGTTCCCGTCGGCGTGCGGCAAGACGAACTTCGCGATGATGATCCCGACCGAGCGTTTCCGCGGATGGAAAATCTGGACGGTGGGCGACGACATCGCGTGGATGCGCGTCGGCGAGGACGGACGTCTTCGCGCGATCAATCCGGAGTTCGGCTATTTCGGCGTCGCGCCGGGCACGAGCTTCAAGTCGAATCCGAACGCGATGAAGACGATCGCGAAAGACACGATTTACACGAACGTCGCGCTCACGAAAGACGGCGACGTATGGTGGGAAGGCAAGGACGGCGAGATCCCCGAGGAGCTCACCGACTGGAAGGGCAACCACTGGACGAAGAAGGGATCGACGGAAAAAGCCGCGCATCCGAACGCGCGCTTCACCGCTCCTTCGAAGAACAACCCGGTGCTCTCGCGCTTCTCCGAAGATCCGGAAGGCGTTCCGATCAGCGCCATCATCTTCGGTGGTCGCCGCGCCACGACCATCCCGCTCGTCATCCAGGCCTTCAACTGGACCCACGGCGTGTTCTTCGGCGCGTCGCTCGGATCCGAGACGACGGCCGCCGCCACCGGCCAGGTCGGTATCGTTCGCCGCGACCCGATGGCGATGCTTCCCTTCTGCGGATACAACATGGGCGACTACTTCGCGCACTGGCTCGAGATGCAGGCCGAGATCACGAACGCGCCGAAGGTGTTCATGGTGAACTGGTTCCGCCGCAACAAGGAGAACGGCAAGTTCATGTGGCCGGGCTTCGGCGAGAACATGCGCGTCCTCAAATGGATCGTCGATCGCGCGCGTCTTCGCGTCGGCGGCCAAGAGACGCCGTTCGGTTGGGTGCCGAAAGCCGATGACCTCGATCTCTCCGGTCTCGACATCGATTCCGATCTCGTCGACGAAGCGACCGCCGTCGATCTCGACGAATGGAAAGCGGAGCTCGAGTCCGGGAAGGAATTCTTCGCGAAGTTCGGCGAGCATCTGCCGGAAGCGCTCGATTTGCAGCGCAAGATGTTCCTCGCGCGCATCGACACTCTGAAAAAGCGCAAGTGGGGCGCGCATCACCACCACTGACTGCTACGATGCCAGGTGAATGCGTCGAGCGAGAGGGGCGGTCCTGTTCGCTTTCTGCGCCTCGGGCATGATGGGGGCCTGCTTTTCGTTCGGCGATCTGAGCGGCGACGACGCGAGCGCAGCGCCCGACAGCGCCAGCGACACCACCACCACGAACGACGCTGCGCCGGGAGTCGACGCGGGCGAGGATGCCTACGTTTACATTCCGCCCGCCGACGGCAGCTGTCCGTTCGAGGCGCCCTTCGGTGAGCCTGAGCGGCTCGGCAACAACTCTTCGAACGACGACTGGTCTCCACGTCTCATGCCCGACGAGCTCACGGTGTTCTTCGCGAGCTCGCGACCCGGTCACGGCGACGGCGGCGCCGGTCTCTTCGGCGCTGCACGCGACGCATCGACCGACGACTTCATTTCGTCGGCGCTCCTTGCGAACGTGAACATCAACGCCGTCAACGCGCATCCGACTGTCACCGGCGACGGGCTCAATCTGTATTTTCAGTCGAACGCTACCGGCAAGAACGACATCTATTACGCGACGCGTGCGAATGCCGGGACGACCTTCGGCCTGCCCTCCGTCCTCGGCATCAGCGATCCCATGCTCGAAGATGACGCGCCCTATGTCTTGCCGAGCGGCTCCGCGCTGTATTTCGTGCGCTACGACAACATGACCTCACATCGGATCATGCGCGCGGCCGCAGGCGCAACCGCGAGCTCGTTCAACGTGCCCGCGTCCGAAGATGAGCTCAATTCCACGAATTTCGACACCAGCTTCCCGGCGGTCACCCCCGACGATCTCACGATCTTCTTCGCTGCGAACGCGAGCGTCGGCTCGACCGATTACGACATCTACAAGGCTGAGCGGGCGAGCCCCACCGATCCGTTCGTCAACATCACACCGGTGAAGGAGCTCAACACGGGCAAAGGCGACTATCCTTCGTGGATCTCATCCGACGGCTGCACGCTCTTCTTCATGTCGGTCGGCTACCATGATGCCGGCGACCTCGATATGTTCGTCGTCAAGCGATCCAAGTGAACCGATGACCGCCATCCCGACGCCGCTCATCAAGCATCCGCCGATCGTCCTTCTCGTCGCGCTCCGTGACGACCTGGCGCGCTCGTGCGCAACGGCAATCGCCCCCTTTCCGACGATGCGCGCGGCAAGCGCGACGACGGCGGTCGAGCGATTGCCGATCGTGAGACCCCTCGTCGTCGTGGTCGCCGACGATCTGCCGCCCGACGACCTTCGTCTCGTGAGCGAGCGTGCCGCCGACGTCACGGCGGTCGTCGTCCATGTCTCGCACGACGACGATGTCCAAAAGCTCGAATCCAGCTTGAAACAAGCCGCTTCCGAAGCCGAAGCACGTCGCGGTTAGGCATTCCATCGCGCGCGAATTGAAACTAGGCTCCGGGGCTCGCAAAGAGGAGCCGTCATGAGCGATGGAATCGAGTCCCGCCTCAAGGAAGAACGCAAATTCGTGCCGAACGAGAAGTTCGTGGAGCACTCCCGCGTTCGCTCGCACGCCGAGTACGTCAGCATGTATCGCGCGTCGCTCGACAACCCCGAGACGTTCTGGCGCGACGAGACGCGCGACCTCGTCTGGCGAAAGCCGTGGACGAAGTTCAGCGAATGGAAGCTCGAGGAGACGTCCGCCAAGGCGAAGTTTTTCGTCGGAGGTCTGCTCAACCTGACAGAGAGCTGTCTGGATCGACATCTATCTAGCGAAACGCGCAACCGTGCCGCCATCGTTTGGGAAGGCGAGCCCGGTGACACCCGCACGCTCACCTACTTCGAGCTGCATCGCGAGGTGGTGACGATGACGGCCGTGCTCGCCTCCCTTGGCGTGAAAGCCGGCGACCGAGTCGCGATCTACATGGGCATGGTCCCCGAAACCGCGATCGCGATGCTCGCGTGCGCGCGCCTCGGTGCGCCTCATTCGGTCATTTTCGGCGGGTTCTCGTCCGATGCGCTCCGCGATCGCATCAACGATTGCGGCGCGAAGGTGCTCATGACGCAAGACGCGGCATGGCGGCGCGGAAACCTCGTACCGCTGAAGAAAATGGCCGACGCCGCGCTCGAGCAGACACCGTCGATCGAAAAAACAATCGTCTATCAGCGCGTCGGCGCGCCGGTCGCCGAGATCGAGATGAAGGAAGGGCGCGACATCTACTGGCACGACGCGATGCTGCGCATGCACGACAAAGCGCAGCTCGAAAAAGCAAAGCACCCCGACGCGTTCGACGCCGAGCATCCGCTCTTCATTTTGTACACGTCGGGCTCGACGGGAAAACCGAAGGGTGTCCTCCACACGACCGGCGGCTATCTCGCGGGCGCGCACGTCACGACGAAATACGTGTTCGATCTCCAGCCGCAGGATTTGTATTGGTGCACCGCCGACGTCGGCTGGGTCACAGGTCACAGCTACATCGTCTACGGCCCGCTCTCGTGCGGCGCCTCGTGCTTCATGTACGAGGGCGCGCCGAACGCGCCGGATTGGGGCCGCTTCTGGAGCATGATCGAGAAGCACGGCATCACGATCCTCTACACGGCGCCCACCGCGATTCGCGCGTTCATTCGCGCCGGCGACGAATGGCCGCAAAAATACGACATGAGCTCGCTTCGCCTTTTGGGATCCGTCGGCGAGCCGATCAACCCCGAAGC
>JAICXU010000817.1 GCA_025934595.1 Polyangiaceae bacterium
CGAGGTCGAGGTCGAGGTCGAGGTCGAGGTCGAGGTCGAGGTCGAGGTCGAGGTCGAGGTCGACAAGAGATTTGGATTTTGATTTGGCCTGTCTAGCTATTTCGACAGATGGGTGTCGCTTTTGTCAGAGATTGGCAAGCTCGTGCCAGCGACATATTTTTACTCGCTCGCGAGTTGGGTCGCTGTCACTGAGCTTGCACGTACGCGTCTACTTTTCGTGCACGCGTCATCGCAAAACCTCCGCCCTGACGGGTGAAGTGAACGGAGGTTTTGCGATGACTCGATTTCACTTTCAAAAACTCGATGCGTATGTGACGGCGAAGCAGGTGGCGGTGATGGTTCATCGGCTTCCGATTCGCGATCTTGAGCTTCGGGACCAGGCAACGCGCGCGGCGAAGAGCTGCTTTTTGAATCTCGCCGAGGGATTGCCTAGCAAGCAGTCGGGCATTCGACGCCGGCACTTCGCCAGCGCTCTCGGATCGATCGGCGAGCTTTGCGCAGCGCTCGATCTCGCGATGGCGATCGGCGCTGTCGAAGAGAGCGCAGACCTCGACGCCGCGCTCTCGCGCTTGGCGCCGCTGGTCGGCGGGCTGCTTCGAGCCGCTTAGCGGCTCATCGCACTCAGCATGCGTTTGAGCTCCACCGCGAGCTCGAGCATCGGTGTGCTCGTTTCGAGATCGAGCAATTCGAGCGTGAGGCAAAGATCGATCGCCGCTGCTGTCTCGCAAACCGATCCCTTCGCGATGCAAAGGTGCCGGCGCCGCACTCGTGGCTGATCGCTCGGCAATCCCTCGGCGATGTTGAGAAAGCAGCTCTTCGCGGCTCTCGTCGCTTGATCGCAAAGCTCGAGATCGCGAATGCCAGCGCGCTGCACGAGCACGGCAAGCTGTTTCGCAAGTTGGTAAACGCGCATCTTCTGAAACGGCATCTCAAAGGGCATCGGAAAACCTCCATTCACCTCGCGGCGAAGCCGTGGAGGTTTTGCGATGCCCGTGAGAACCGCGCTCAGACGAGGTTCCAGCCCGCGAGCCCCAGCTGCGAGCGACAAAATGGGATAGCAAACGCCAATGCCAGCAAAGCTGGCATGCGTTTGCCGCAAGAGACCTAGACGCGAGACCAGGACCTCGACCGAGGCTTGGACCCCACGCACAGACGAAACAGGATCTTGAACGCGACCCGCGGCCCACGCCTAGGTCGAGGTCGAGCGCCTAGGTCTCGGTCCAGGACGAGGACTAGGACTACTTCTTCTTCGTCGCCGTCTTTTTCTTCGCGCCCGCATCCGCTTTCGCGGGCGGTCCTGCGTCGGGCACGAAAGCGTCTTCGCCGGGCGCCGCGGTCGCCTGTTGCGTTGCGGCTAGCTGCTCGGCGGCTTTCTTCGCGTCGGCGTCTTCTTGCGCGCGCACTTGCTCGTCGCGATCCCAGCGATCGACGTGGCCGTCGAACGTCATGTCGACGCCCATGCGTTCGAGCTTGCCGTTGTTGTAGATTTCCCAGATGTCGGGGTTGCCGTCGAAGTTGCGATCGCGCTTCGCGCGCGTGAGCTTGCCGTCGGTGTAGTACTTCCACACGTCCGGCTTGCCGTCTTTGTTCGTGTCTTCGTCTTCTTCGGAGAGCCGGCCGTTCACGAACGACATCCAGATGTCGACGCGTCCGTTGTAATCGGTGTCCGCTTCCTCGTGCTGCGCCTCGCCCTTGTCGTTGAAGGTGCGCACGGTGTCTTTGATGCCGTCGAGGTTCGTGTCGACCTCACGACAGATGAGAACGTTGCGGCGCGTGTCGCCTTCGCCGAACGTTTTGTAGACGCGGCGCACGTTGGGCTTCAGCGCGCCGGGTCCCGCCGTCTCGCTGACCTCGAGCTCGGGTTTGTTTCGCCAATCGCACATCGTGCGATCGTCCTTCGGCCAATTCGCCGGATCTTTCGAGCCTCCCGGCGAAACCGCGGCTGTCTTGGGCGGCGGGTTCGATCCGCACGCGAGGAGGCCGGCGTAGCAAGCCGCCGATGCGAGCGCGATCGCGAAGGCTCCTCGAACGCGGCGCTTCATCGCATTTCCTTTCGCGTGAGGCCGCCGTCGGTGAGGATCGTCGCTCCACCGGCATCCAAGAGGTTCGGAGCGGACATCATGCTCGCGGTGCTGGCCGCGGGTCCCGCGTCACCGCTCGCCGGTGCGCTGCTCGGTCCGCCGGCGCTCGATCCTGCGGGGCTCACCGCAGTCATGTCGGCGCCGAGAACCAACGTGTCGGACGGATCCGGCTTGCCGTCGTTGTTGCGATCGAACGCGATCGTCACTTGATCGCCGTTCCACGTCCACCACTGATCGACACGACCATCGTTCGTCGTGTCTCGCTCGCGACGCGTGCGCTTGCCGCTCGCGGGATCGAAATAATCCCACGTGTC
>JAICXU010000513.1 GCA_025934595.1 Polyangiaceae bacterium
GCTCGCGTTTCTCGGCGTGTGCGTGGCGTTCTCGATCTTGCCGGCGCTCGCGCCGATGCGTGCGCACGTGGTCGATCTCGCGCGCCGAGTCATGGGTTTCGCGATTTTCTTCGTGGGTCTCGGCCTCACGCGACCTGCGCTCGCGCGTGTGAGTGGGCGCGTGCTCGCGTTCGGCGCGACGCTATGGCTCGCGACGGCGGCAGTGACTCTCGCCGGCGTGGTCTGTCTCGTGACGCGTTGATTGCCGACGCGACTTCGCGCTGCCTTTTCCCGGAAAGATGGAACGCGCTTGAAATCGCAAAAATAGCTGCTACATCAGGGCTCGTGTCAGCCGATGTCCTACATCGGCCCACCTGAAAGGCAGGCGCTTTTCCCAATTATGTCGCAACGCTTGGCGATTTTGGCTTCGGCTCTCGGTCTCTTGGCTTCGTCGATTTTGGTGGGTTGCTCGGCCGCGCCGCAAGACGGCGATACCGAGACGAGCGCCGAAGAAAACCTCCGCGTGCGTGGCACCGCCGAGTGGTTTTACTCGGGCTCCTTGCCGGTCCTCGAGTCGCCCGCGATCACCGTCTCGCTGAAGGGAAACACGGCGCGCGTCACCGGTTACTTGCCCGCGAACGCGGAAATTCCGGACGTGCCGAACGCACGCATCACGACGGTGAACGGTCGAAACCAAATCGATCTCGTTTATCCGATCGCCACCGCGGCGGTGTATTCGAACAACGCGCCGCGTGCGACGTACGCGTTCCAGCGCGCGATTCCGTATCGCCCGGACGGCCAGACGTACACGGTGTCCGCAGGAAATCATTTCGTCACGTGGGGCGGATTTCCGTTCCTCGCGTACGACGGCGCGATCGCGATGCACGGTCCGATCACCGACGCGAGCTCGAAGAGCGGCAGCATCGAGGTCTGGTACTTGAAACGCGGAACGGTTTCATCAGGGTGCAACCGCATGCTCGGCGAGCACATCACCGAGGTCGCGCACATCACCGGCGTCGACATGAGGAAGATCTACTCCGCGAACGCGACGATATACCCGTCGCATCCCGCGAAGGTCACCGTCATCGCCGACTACGACAAGTGGAACGGGAAATACATCGACGTCGACTATCCGACCGACGTCGGCGTCGTTCGTCCCGGCAAAGTCTACGGATCGCAGAACGTCGAGATGTTCGGCTCGTGGGTCGCGTCCGAATTGCCCGACGGATCGGATCTTCCGAAGGACCTCGCGTGGGAAGGCGGCGTTTCCGGGCAGTACTACGTGTTCAAGGATCACGCCGTGTACGATCGCGTGTGCTCGCTCTTGCCGGCCGAGGTCGCGAAAGTGAAGCCGTGGGCAGCGAAGCTCCCGAACGCCGAGGTGCCCGCCGATTTCTGCGCGCACAAGGACTGCATCGTGAACGCCCTCGCGGACGGCTCGGATCCGTCGAGCGTCTGCTACTGAATTTTCAATCTTCGGGCGACGCCCCTTTGCGCGGCCGCGGCAATCCGTATTGCTCGATCCGCGTGACGAGAGTTCGCCGCGAGACGCCGAGCATCTTCGCGGCGAGGCTCTGATTGCCGCCGCAGCGCGCGAGCGCCTCTTCGATCTTGCGCTTCTCTTCCGGGCTCGCGGTGAAGCCGCGCGCGAGACGTGTGCCCTCGCGAGCATCCTCTTCGTGAATTTCCCGAGGCCATACCGAGGCCGGGCGGATCGGAGGCATGGGAACGAGCGTCTCGCGCGCCGGTGGCGCCGCCGATGCCCCGACTGCGCGCGTCGCCATCGGCAACACGCGACCCATGCGATCGACGGGCAAGTGCGCGAGCGTGATCACGTCGCCACCGCACAAGAGAACGGCGCGCTCGAGCACGTTGCGGAGCTCACGGACGTTTCCCGGCCACGCGTGCCGTTTCAAGAGCGCCATCGCGTCGGACGCGATGCGCGGCGGGCGGGCGCGCCCCATTTGCGTACACGCTTGCGCGATGATGCCGGTCGCGAGGTGCTCGAGCTCGCCGAGCCGCTGACGAAGCGGCGGTAAAACCAGCGTCATTCCGCTCAGGCGAAAGTAGAGATCTTGCCGGAAAGTGCCGCGCTCGATCTCGGCTTCGAGATCGCGATTCGTCGCGGCCACGAAGCGCACGTCGATCGGCGTGGGCTTGAGCGATCCGACGCGCGTGACCTTGCGATGCTCGAAGACGCGTAAGAGCTTGGCTTGTACGCCGAGCGGCATCTCGCCGATTTCGTCGAGCACGACGGTGCCGCCGGCCGCGCTTTCGAGCAGACCCCGCTTCGTCTGCACAGCGCCCGTGAATGCGCCTCGCTCGTGGCCGAAGAGCTCGCTCTCGAGAAGGGTCTCCTGCAGCGCCGCGCAGTTGATGGAGAGAAAGGGGCCGTCACGCCGTGCCGAGAGGTCGTGCACCATGCGCGAGAGAAGCTCTTTGCCGACTCCCGTTTCGCCCATGATGAGAACGCTGATGTCGCTCGCGGCCACGCGCTCGACGAGCGGACGCATGCGCTCGAGCACGCTCGCGCTCGGAACGATGGGAGGAGGTGGGAAGCTCGACTCGCGGCTCGCCGTCGCTCGCACGAGAGCGGCGAGGCCTTCAGGAGTGCGCGCGTCGCGCGGAAAAACCGCCACTGTCATCGTCGCGTCGATCCCGCTCATCGCGATTTCGCGCTCGAAAACTGCCTTCATTGCGCCCGCGCCGTCCGCGTCGAGATCGAAGAGGAGCAGCTCGTATTCGTGCGGCGCATACACGGCGACGACATCCATCGCGCGGAGAGCGCGCGAGAGGATCGCCTCGAACTTCAAATCGTCCTCCGGCGAAACGACGACGCGTGCGAGCGCGAAGGCACCTGCGCTCGCCGAGGCGCGCGCGCATTCGTCCTCGAGACGCGCTTCGAAATAATCGTGACTGCGCACGGGCCGAAGACGCGTGCTCGGCGGAGCGGACTGCACGACGGCGTTGACGGCGCCGAAGGCCATGACGAGACCAGGGGTGACGCTCACGGGCTCGCCGGGACGAAGCCGCACGCCGCCGACGAACGTGCCGTTCGCGCTGTCGCGATCGACGAGCGTCATGTGTCCGCCGACGTGAAGAACCGCGTGCTGACGCGAGACGGTATCGTGATCGATGCGCACGGCGCACTCGTCCGCGCGACCGATGATCACGTCGCCTTCGCTCGGGAGCGCATACGACTTCGTCGAGCCGCCGGCGAGGATCACGAGATGCCATCGTCCCGTCGGCTTCGCGGCGGCGAATCGTTGCGTGGGTCGGTCGGGTTTCGGATCGCTCATCGCTGATTTCGGTGCGCGCGCTCGGCTCGAACGGGCGAGCGCAAATCCGATTTTCAATCTACACAAGTTGTGCAATTTGCGCTTGAAGCGAATGTGCAAATCTGAAAAAACTCCGCGATTTTCGTGGATCAGCTCTGGCACCCCGCTTGCTGAGGTGTAGGGCGCGTGCGCACGCAGGCGCACAACGGAGCAAAGAGAATGAATCTCGCGCGTGGATTGAGGCTCGTGGCATTGGCGGCGGTCGGAGTTGCGATTTCGGCATGCGGATCGCCGTCCGATGACGTGATCGATTCGAGCGGTCCGCCGACCGACATCCCGGCGTCGTCCGATTCGCCGGGATCGACCCACGTCGGTGTCGCGCATCCGCATGGCAAGAAGAACGACACCGGTTCGTCCGCCTCGGACGGGACGGGTGGTAGCGACGACTCGGACGCGGGCACCGTCGGTAGCGGCGACTCGGATGCCGGCACCGTTTCGGGTGGCGACGATTCCGGCGCGAGCGGCGCGGGCGCGGACGCAGGCGGTGGCGGTGGCGGCGA
>JAICXU010001021.1 GCA_025934595.1 Polyangiaceae bacterium
CGATCGACGTCGCCGTGCTCGGGGAGACGCGGGATGAACACGTTCGCGCCCTTCGCGCGCACCAACGGCGCGAACGCGCGGAACTGGCCCGGATGATTGGTGAACCCGTGCAGCAGCACCACCGCAAGATCGGCGGGCGCCTCGGCCAGCAACACGGTGCGCGCTTCCGGCAAGATGCTCGCATCGTCGAGCGCCATGAACGCCTTCGCACGATCGAGCGCCTCATCGAACGAGGTGGCGGGGCGGCTAGCGGGACGTTCGAGCATCGCGCACGCATCCGGTCAAGTGGTCGTCGACCATGCCGACGGCTTGCATGAAGGCGTACACGATCGTCGATCCGACGAACGTGAAGCCACGCTTCTTCAAGTCCTTCGCGAGCGCATCGGATATCGCGGTCGTCGCGGGGACATCGCCGGGCTTGCGAATGGTGTTGACGATCGGCTTATCGCCGACGAACGCCCACACGTATTTCGCGAAACTCCCGAACTCGTGCTGCACCGCGAGGAACGCCTTGGCGTTCTTCACCGTTCCGGCGACCTTCAAGCGATTGCGCACGATGCCGGGATCCAACAATAACTTCTCGATCCGCGCCGGCGTGAATCGTGCGACCTTCTCCGGATCGAACTCGGCGAATACCTCACGATAGCGTTCGCGCTTGTTCAGGATCGTCTCCCAGCTCAAGCCGGCCTGCGCGCCTTCGAGGATCAAGAACTCGAAGAGCGTACGATCGTCGCGGGTCGGCACTCCCCACTCGCGATCGTGATACGCGATCATCGCCGGCGACCTCGCCCACGAGCAGCGTTTCATCGGTCGAGCAGTTCGATGAGGATGGGGTAGACCTTCTCCACGATCTCGGGATGGTGGAGCGGCTCGATGATGTCGTGCGATATCGGCAGGTCGGTGAACTCGTAGGTCTCGAGCGCTTCGGGCCGCTTCGCGCGCCAGAGCGCGGCGAGTTTGCGCGCGGCGCGATTGTTGACGGCGGCCTCGCGCGCGTTGGTCACCAGCATGATCTTCTGCGCCTTCGGCGGTCCGTCCGCGGCGGCTTCGAACAGTTCGTGCGAGAGCAGCATCGCCTGCGCGAGCGCGTGGGTGGCGTAACGCGGATAGCCGTGCACCGGCAGTTGCCTCTCGCGGAGCACCGGATCCCACCAGTTGAAGAAGTTCGGAAAATGCAGCGCCGCTCGTGTCAGTTGGGCGCTCAATCGGCTCGGTACGAATGCGATGCCGAGAAACGGCGCGATCGGGACGGCCCGCTCGACGTCTTGGGTCTGCGCGGTCCAGGCCGCGAGCAGGCCGCCGAGCGAGAAACCCGCGACCGTCACGCGTTCGCCTAAACCACGCGCGACGTCGAGGCTCGAAAGGGCGGCGGCCTTGAGGTCTTCAGCGCGCATGGTCGCCTGCGCGGTCGACATCCGGTCGGCGTGGCCGTGGCGCGGAAGGCGTGGGACGATCACGTTGTAGCCGCGTTCGTGCAGACCGTGCGCGATCTGGACGAACTGCATCGGACTGGCCGAGAGACCGTGGAAGAGCACCGCCGATCGTGCCGTGCGCGCGCCGTGGACGAGCGCGAGGGTACGCCCCGTCTCGCCGACCCGGTCGTGGTCGCGTTCGAGCATCCGGTCTAAAAGACGCCGCGCGCCGGTGAATACATCGCTCATCGTTGAAAGAGGGGCCCTCGTCGTCCGTCCTTAAGGAAGCGTCTCAAGTGTTCCTCGAACGCAGGCGTGAACGCCCCTGCGGTCGCCCTTCCGTCCCTCGACTACGGCACGTTCGTGCCTACGCTCGGGATGACAACAGAAATGGTTAAACACACGCGGCGTAG